>JAESST010000493.1 GCA_016763995.1 Flavobacteriales bacterium
TATGGGGGATTAGCTCAGTTGGCTAGAGCGCTTCGCTGGCAGTGAAGAGGTCATCGGTTCGACTCCGATATTCTCCACAAACTTAGAAAAGCCCGTAGTCATTCTGAAACAAGTTAAGAATGACTACGGGCTTTTTCTGTTCTAAACATTCAGGAGTGTTGGAGTCTATATCTCAAAAGAGAAATCTGCTATTAAGTTTACCCACAATTAAATTCCTATTTCTAAGAATGTGGTCAAGTTTGCGAACGAATGTTCCAGTACCATTTTACGCAAGCAAATGCGGAGTAGTACTTTTTTCTCAAAACCTTGGTAGAGAATTCCACAGTTTTTCAAAAAATTTATTATTACTAACCGTTCCTATTCTCGCTTACACCCACAAACACCTAAACCACTCATAACTAAACTCTTTATCAATTTCCCTTATCTCCATTTTTGTTTACTATAAAAAAACATTACCTTTAGAGCCTTAGATTTAAACAAAGAAAATGAAGAAAATAATATTTGCGCTCTCCATTGCACTAGGTGCTGTGGTTTTTTATTCTTGTGGAAAAGACGAAGCATTAACACCGAATGCCACTTTTGACGAAGCAGCAACGGGGAATGACCCAACTGGGAACGGTGGAGGAACAACTGGTGGCGGGGCAACTGGTGGTGGAGCTATTCCTGTTGGAGACGTACCTGATTCATTCACAAAAAAAGTAGTTTTAGAAGAAAATACTGGTGAGTGGTGCGGTTGGTGCCCTGAAGGAGCAAAAATTATGGAAGATAATATTATTGCAAACCCAAATACTGTTATTGGGATAGCAATTCATAGCGGAGACCCAATGGCAGTTGATGCATACAACATTTGGCAAAAAAGAGAAACAGGCGTAACTGGTCTGCCTAGCGGATCTATTGACCGAGCAGATGCATCTAATAGAGGCACTTGGACTACTGCCATAAGATCAAACCTTGTTCAAGTACCTGAATTAGGGATCGCTCTTGATGCAACAGAATCTAATAACAAGTTAAACCTTGATGTTTATATAGGATATAACGTTTCAATCACAGAAAATACAAAACTAACAGTTGTGCTTACAGAAAATGATGTTGATCAATCTTCTCCAGGAGCACAAGATAACTACTCCTCTACTGTAACAATAGATGCTAATTGGAAACACTCTCATGTTTTAAGAGGGGTAATCACTAGTACTGTTTCTGGAGATGATATTGCTTTGAACTCTACAGAAAAGTATACCAAAGTATCTTTTAACGATGTTGATATATCCAATTTTAATATTGCAGATAAAGCCAATGTTCATATTGTTGCCTTCATTCATAAAAATGAGACTCCAATGAAGATTTTTAATGCACAACAATGCAGTTTAAACGAATTAAGAGTTTGGGAATAATTCATAAATTTTAAATTAGGTATAAAAAAAGAGGCTTGAAATTCAAGCCTCTTTTTTTATACCCTAAATCCCATGACCAAGATATCGTCTACTTGTTCATTTTCTCCTTTCCACTCATTAAACTCTTTTTCTAACAAGTCTACTTGTTCATTCATCGTCAAATCAGAAATACTTTGCAATAACTGTCTAAATTTTCGAGTCATGTATTTCTTGTTTTTTTCTCCACCAAACTGATCAGCATATCCGTCAGAATAGATGTATATAGCATCTCCTTTTTCAAGTTTGATTTCGTGCTTTGTAAACGTTGGGCGCTTAGAACTAAAGCCTCCAATTGGCGCCGAATCTGATTTTATACGTTTTAACTCTCCATTGCGAATGTGAACAAGCGGTCTAAAAGCCCCGGCAAAACTTAACTCGCTTAGCTCTTCGTTGAGCACGCATAGCGCAATGTCCATTCCATCTCTAGAAGCTTTCTCTCGAGTATCTTGCTTTAATGCCTTCACAACGTCCTGATGCAATTCACTCAATATCAAGTCCGGCTCATAAATCCCTTTCTTCTCCACAATGTCATCCAATAAAATGGTGCCAATCATCGACATAAATGCTCCCGGAACCCCATGACCTGTGCAATCTACACTTGCAATAAAAATCTTGTTATTAATTTTTTTAAACCAGTAAAAATCTCCACTTACAATGTCTCTTGGTAAATGAAAAACAAATGAGTCAGGAATAGATTTTTTAATTTTTGATCTCAATGGAAGGATCGCTTCTTGAATTCGTTTTGCATATAAAATGCTGTCCAACGTCTCTTTACTTTTAATCTCCAAATCCATTTTAGATTGTAATAGACTCGCATTCAACTTGTCTTCTTGTAAAAGAATCGTACGAATAGAACGAACTAAAAAGAAGATAATAATCAATGTAAAAGCCAGGGAGATCCCAATGTTTACAAAAATTTCTTCTCTAGCTTCTTCCAAAAACTCATCAAATCGATTGTCTACAACAACAACAGCTATTGTTTCTCCTTTTGAACTTTTGATAGGTGCAAAAGCCGAAAGCCAATATCCGTTTTTATCTTCATACACATTTACTACGCCTCCTACATCATAGTTATCGACTAACTCCATCGGGTAGTGGTCGTAAACATGCATGTAAAATGGTCGAACCTCAGAATTTACCCCAAAATGGAAATACTTCTCCTCTTGATGATATGTTAGTGTGTAAATACTCGTGTTCAGATTATTTAACCGCTTTATTTCTGCTAACTTTTCGTTCAGTAGCTCATACACCCTAACTTGATTGTTGGTCTCAATCTCATCTTTCTTTGTGTAGGTACTCAGTAGGTATTCTAATTGATTCCCATCAATTTGAGAAGACGCTGTAGTTGCAACAGCTTCTAAACGGGATAGGATTTTACTTTTATGAATGTTTAGTTGAACAAAATAACTATGTGTTAAAAAGTACCCAATGAGTATTAAAAGTGCAGCGAAAAGCATAACCAATACTCTGGTACTATGATTTTGAAAGATTTTTCGTAATAAATATCCCATTTTGCTTATTGGTCCTCCTCTTCTTTTCCTGTATAGTGAATTGCTTCGTACAAAGGAATTCGTTTCCCTCTATTATAAGCTACAATAAAAGCATCTTCAATTCCTATCATAACTACTCCCCTCTTTTTTCCCAAAGCAGTGGTATAGCTACTATAAGGTCCTATCGCCATAATCGTTTTCTTCTCTCTCTTGTATTCTTGAATTCCATCAATTTTAAAATACAAAGACAACATATCCGCAGGAATCGTGTCTTCAAATGCCCCCAATTGAACTTGATATTCTACTTCCCCTCTAATTCCAGACCTAAGATTAACATTTTGATAGCTAATTACCTCGTTCGAATACTTTTTCTCGTTATTCACATTCACAACATAAGCATCTGTGAAACCTTTTTCTCGGATAGATGTTAGCAAATTCTCCGCTTGCTTTCGATAAGAGAAATGCCCCACAACATATCGAATAATCCCCAAACTGTCAATAAAAACATCTACGTTTTTAACGTCGCTAAAATTACTCGTTGGGCTGGGGTGAATATTACTACCAATTTGAACTCCAAACAGAGGGGCGTTGGTCGTATATTCTAATTTCTCAGTAACAATACCTCTCTTTAGCAAGTATGTCGAGTCAATTGGTTTTCTAGGTTCTGGAACCACTACTATAGGGGTATAGTCTGCCGGAAGTTGATCTAGTTTATCCCAATCGTCTCCATTTTCTTCCTCTTTAAATGGGCATTTTTGCATGTGTCGATCAACCTCATCTATATAGTATTTACTTACTTTATCTTTGTGTTTTTTAAAAGCTTTAAATGCTCGATTTGCCTGAACACATTTATTTTGCTTAACATATGCAACGGCCAAGTAATAATACACATGAATAGGAGCAGATTTCTCTTGAAAAGAACCTACGACATACTCTGGGTCAACATCCTGAACTGCTTTCTTTAAGTGAAACATCGCTTCCTCTTCTGTGCCAGAAAGTTCTGTAAAGGCCGCTCCCATTAAGAAGTTAATATTTGCATTATTAGGTTCTTCTGTATACACCCTCTTCAGCAAAGTAATTCCCTCTTGTATTTCACGCTGAGCAAGTGCAGCCCTTGCCTGATCAAACAAGTACTCTGAGTTTTCTTGAGCAAACGAAACAAGCGTCAACGATAAAAGAATGCATACAGTTAAAAGGCTTTTCATCTGCTTATTTCTTAAATTCTATTACTTGCTCCAAGGGAGCTTTCTTCCCATTAGCGATGGCTACTACAAAGGCATCCTCAATTCCAGCATCTCGAATACCTTCTGAATATGCTTTCGCTTCTAAGTAGGTTTTAAACTTCCCTACTGTCAAAAAAGTTAACTCTCTCTCCCTATGCTCTCTTATTCCTTCAATCTTTAAGTACAGCTTTGCCGATTCATCTGAAATCTCTTCTTTAAATGCTCCAATCTGTATCCTGTACTCCATCCTAGAAGGTTTTGCTCTTATGTTTACATTATTAACACTAATCACTTCCTCCGCAAACTTTTTTTCATTGTTAACATTTACAACAAAGGCATCCAAATAACCCTGAGATTGAATCACTTTTAGCAATGACTCTGCTTGAGAATATATAGAAAAATGGCCAACAACATAGCGGATCCACCCGTTTTTATCCATGAAAGCATCCACATTTTTCATTTTTTTAAACCGACTAACAGGAACAACTTCTTTAAAGGCACCCAATTGCACTCCATAAAGAGGTATTTCTGTGCTATACTCCAACCTTTGGGTCAATATATGTCTGGGTTCTTGCGGTTTTACTTCCACTTCACTAGTGTCAATAACAATCTCTTTAGACGTAACAAGTTCGGACTTTTTCTCCAATTTTGACACATATGGCTTAAAGTCAGGAAACTTTGGCAATGCCACCTCTACTGGTTGATTTCTCATTCCATAACATTTTTTTAACCAGCGTAAAGACTCATCTATGTAATAAGTATCGTCATGCGGATAAATTTCTAAGAATTTTTCTCTAAATTTTTCCGCTTTTTCACACATTTTGTTTTGAGCATATGCAAGGCTTAAATAATAATACACGTAAATAGGTACTCGTTCTTCCTCCAAACTATTTGGATCATACTCCAACGAAGCTTTTGCCGATGCTTGATTCAATAACTCTAATGTTTTAGGATTTACTATTTCTTCTTCTGCATAACAGACTCCTATTAAATACTTCAAATTAGAATTATTAGGATACTGCTTATTCAAATACAATAAATAAGGCAAGGCGTCCATAATCTTTCTTTGTGAAAGGTGCTGCTTTGCAATGTTAAAATTCTTCTGAAAATCGTTTCCCCCTTTCCTCTTAATAGAAGAAGCACATACCGATAACGTTATAAAAAATAAAAGCACATAGAAGAAACTCCTCATCATCAATCAAAAGTATTTTCAATTCAGTTTTCTTGCTAGAGATCCGTCAAATACTATTAACAGATTTACTGTGTATAACCTTAAACCCTAAGCTTGGTTCTTCTTAAGAATTTAGACCGCAGGCAAATAGTCAGATTTGATTAAAATTAATGAAGGAATAGCAAGCTAATCTAAGTAAATTTTAAGAAAAATATTGCTATTTAGTTTCGAAACTATGAAAACTTTCACAAAAAAATCTACTACATTAAATCTTTAGAATACAAGCTATTATACACCTAAAAGTCAGCTTATATATTGCCACTTCTGAAAACCTTAATCTCTAACTAATAATCGAACTCAGGTTTAAATTGTTAGATCTATAATTTTTAATGGCCTTTTTTCTGATATCCTATATCCTTTATTTACTATGGATGCACACAACAAGCCCACGCCAAGAAACACTCCACTTATTTCCGCAGACGCTTCACTAACAAGCGGATCATCATTATTAATCAGTCGATTAAACGTATCAAGTGGAAAATAAGCTATTCCTGCAATCAATGTAACTTTCCCCAATAAGTTAAATCCATAATAAAGCTGAGTATTATACACTTTTGCAACAGAATCTAACTTAATTTCCTTTAACCCAACAACAAAAGACTTGTCTTTAATTATTGAAATCTCTCCCTCGACCAATCCTCCATTTAACATTTTTAACCGAATAAATTCTCCCTCATAATACTTCACTCGCTTAACCTTCCCTCTTTTATCGAAGGCCACTATTTTTTGCGAGAAAAGGGATGTTGATAAGTAGGCAGAAAAAATGAAAAAAACCAAAAACCTTAAGTAATTCATATGCGTAATCTAAATGAAAAGAGTGCAAGCTAGTTAAAGTAAAATGAAAGTTCGTTTCATCTTACCATAAATTAAGAATTAGCAAGATCTATTAACAAAACATGACCGTGAGTCAGAGATGAAAGATACATTTAAGATAGATACAACTATTGATCTAAGCTCCATAAGAACGCTTAGTGACCTAGAATTAGAAGAACTTGACGGGGAAATCTTGTCCAGAGAAGAGTTGAAAGCTCTAAGACTTTTCAGACAATTAAGACTTTCTAAGTTAAAAAAACAACAAGGGCAGGAGTCTGAATTTAATTCTCAATTCGAATACTTTAGAACCTTAAGCAACTTTATTGATTATAAAGAATTTCTAGATAAAAGTTCAGTTGCTTAGTATTTGATACAAACATTTTTAGGTTCTGTAAAAAACCTTAACGCCTCGAAACCACCTTCTCTTCCAACACCACTTTGCTTTACTCCACCAAATGGAGTTCTCAAGTCTCTTAACAACCAGCAGTTCGTCCAAACGATTCCCATGTGCAGTTGCTCTGCAACTTGATTTGCTCGACTTATGTTTTCAGTCCAAACAGAAGCAGCTAAACCATATTTAGTCGAATTAGAATACGTAATAGCTTCCTCATCTGTATCAAATGGCATCATCGTAACAACGGGGCCAAATATTTCTTCTTGATTTGTTCTACAGTCCATATTCAAGCCTTCAATCACGGTTGGTTCAATAAACCATCCATTTAAGCCTTCATGCGCTAAGTCAACCTGATATCCTCCACATAAAACCTTTCCTCCTTCTTCTTTTGCGATTTCTATATGAGAAAGCACCTTTTCCATATGAGCCTTTGAAACTAAGGCCCCTTGATTTGTATCAGCATTTTTTGGATTTCCTACTTTCAGTTTCTTAACCTCACGTACAAAGTCTGATTTAAATCTCTCGTAGATAGAAGAGTGAATCAACAAGCGAGACCCGCACAAACAAATTTGACCCTGATTTGCAAAAGAAGAATGGACCACCGTTCGTAGCATTTTATCATAATTACAATCGTCAAAGATTAATGTTGGGTTTTTCCCTCCTAATTCTAAAGAAAGTTTCTTAAACATAGGCGCTGCAGTTTTTGCTATTTGCGCACCTGTAGCCGTTCCTCCAGTGAAAGAAATTACTGGAATTTCGTCGTGTTCAGTTATTGCTGCTCCCACTTTATGTCCTAACCCGTGAACAATGTTGAGCACACCCTTTGGCAAGCCTGCTTCAATGCATAGTTTAGACAATAAGAAAGCAGACATCGGAGTAATTTCAGATGGTTTGGCTACCACGCAATTTCCTGCTGCTAAGGCCGGAGCAATTTTCCAACTGAACAAGTATAAGGGTAAATTCCATGGAGAAATACACCCTGCAACCCCAATTGCTTGCTTTAATGTATAGTTAATTGCACCCTCTTCCATCTGGTGAGATTCTGATGCAAAATGTAGAATTGCAGTTGCAAAAAACCGAAAATTATGCGCTGCTCGTGGAATATCCACTTTTGTAGCAAGAGATACTGGCTTTCCATTATCTTTTGATTCGGCTGCAGCTAATTCTTCAAGGTTTTCTTCGATCAGTTCTGAAATACGGTATAAAATTGCAGACCTTTTGTCTTTTGTTGTTTTTGACCAAGCAGGAAATGCTTGCTTTGCTGCTTTTACTGCTGCATCAACATCTTTCTTGTCACTATCCGGGATATGACTATATACTTCAGCCGTTGAAGGCTCATAGTTATCAAGATACTGATTGGAAATAGGGTTAACTAATGCGCCGTCGATATAATTCTGAATCTTCTCCATTTTATTTTTTACCAAAAAATAAAAATAAGATTATTAACAAAAAAAGAGCAGCCCTTAGCTGCTCTTTTCCCCTGTAGTTTAACCAAACGGATGTTTAACTTCTATTATGCTTTGAAATAACGCTTGATTGATGATTCAAATGTAGTGCGCACAGATGTATATAAATGTTAATAAAATACTAACGGCTGTTAAATAGTGTTAAGCGGCAGAAAGCAATACCTTTATTGCCTTATTTTAGGCCTTCCATGTTAAAAAAGCGTCTCATAATACTAATCATCCTTGCCTCAATAAGTATTTTAATTCTTATTGTTCTACAAACGTATTGGATCAAAAAGAGCACGGAAACACAAAAACAACAGTTCGATCGAACCGTAATGCAAGTCATGCATAATGTGGTTTTAAAACTTGAGCGTGAAGAGGCTGTAACCAAAATAACAAGCAGTCTATTAAATGGAAATGAACTTTTTTCAGGACTTAGTTCTGACTCTATTTTAAAGGTAAATCCCAGCAAAAACAAATCAAATGATGAGTCGTTAAACAGGCCCGGAATTGTAAGAATACCTTCCGATCAATTGCAAATTAATTTCAAACCGCCACCTCAAAATGACTCTTCGTTTTTCATTATTAGAGAAACGAGAAAAAGAATTTTAAGCTCTTCCGTTCAAGACAACTATACTTCAGATACTCATTTGAAAAATCAATTAAAGAAAAGGGCAACACTTGTTAACGATATTGTCAATGAACTTGCACTAATTAGCATCAGTAAGAACAACAATGAGCAAGTTTCCTATGAAAAAATTGATTCTATCTTTCTTCAGGAATTAATCATTCATGGGATAAAAACAGATTATGTTTTCGACATTTTAGATGCTGAGACAAATCAGTTGACTTTTTCAGAAGAAGAGAATGGTCCAAGCGAACTGAGAGATACTCCTTACAAAATTGCTCTTTTTCCAAATGCTTTCTTATTAGAAAGCGATGATTTACTGCTCTATTTCCCTGATAAAGATTCATTACTCATTAAGAATAGCTGGAAGGTACTTGTCATTTCATTCCTACTCATCTGCATTTTAATCGGCCTTTTTTATAGTTCAATATCAACTATTTATAAGCAGAAAAAGCTTTCTTTAGTCAAGAATGATTTCATTAATAACATGACTCATGAACTCAAAACTCCTATTTCTACCATTTCATTAGCGTGCGAAGCACTCGGAGACAAATCTTTGATGTTAGATGCAGATAGACGAGACAGCTACGTTGAAATGATAAAAGATGAAAACAAGAGACTTTCTATTTTAGTTGACAACGTTCTAAAAAGCGCTGTTTGGGACTCGACTCAACTTGTTTTAAACATGAAAAAATTGAACTTACATGACTTGATTCATAAGGTGAGTAAGAATTTTGATATACAAGTCAACAATAGAAATGGAAGGCTAAAACTCGAGTTAAATGCACAAAGTGATTGTATCATTGCAGATAGAGTTCATTTTTCAAATGTGATCTTCAATTTATTAGACAATGCAAATAAATATAGCCCTGAGACTCCAAGAATTAATATTAAAACTCAAAACGAAGGAGATTTTATTATTCTCTCTATTACTGACAATGGAATTGGGATTTCTAAAGAGAATCAGCGCAAAATATTTGATAAGTTTTTTAGAGTGTCAACAGGCAATATTCACGATGTAAAAGGGTTTGGTCTAGGATTAAGTTATGTAAAAAGGATTGCAGATTTACACCACGGAGAAATTTCAATAGAAAGCAATAAAGGAAAGGGTACTACAATAAATATAAAAATAGCAAACGATGGAAAATAATACTAAAAATACAAGAATACTTGTCGTAGAAGACGATGACAATTTAGGGAGAATGCTCTCTGATTACCTAAAAGTAAAAGGATTCGATATCATCTTAAAACGCGATGGAGAAGAAGGACTAAAAGGTTTCATTGAAAATGAAGTTGACCTTTGCTTATTGGATGTAATGATGCCAAAAAAAGACGGATTCACATTAGCAAGAGAAATTCGAGGGTTAAAATCGAGTGTACCTATCATTTTTTTAAGTGCTAAATCGATGGAAGTAGACATGAAAGAAGGTTTTCAGTCAGGAGCTGATGACTATATAACAAAACCTTTTAGCATGGAAGTACTCATGATGCGAATTGATGCTATTATGAGGAGAATTAATCAAATTACTGACAACCTACTCCATAAAAAAGAATTTACCATTAACGACTATCACTTCTTTCCTGAGAAACAACTTATAAAGAAAGAAGGTTTTGAGAAATAATTAACCTCAAAAGAAAATGAATTATTACGCCTTTTATGCATGTACATGGGTAATGTAGTTGATAGAAACGACGCTCTAAATATGGTTTGGGGCGACGATAACTACTTCAATTCAAGAAGCATGGATGTTTATATTACAAAGCTTAGAAAAATTTTCAAAGAGGATGAAAGTATTCAAATTATCAATAGTCATGGAAAAGGGTTTAAACTTTTGGTAGATTAGGATTCTCCCTTTTTTATTTTAAATTTGATTAAGCCTTAACCGTACTATGCAAAACATCCTATTTCCTACAGATTTTTCAGACAATTCAGATCAAGCATATCCTTATGCTCTCGATATTGCATATCTATTAGGCGCAACCCTAACTATATTTAATTCTTATAAGCTTCCTTATTCAAAATCCAATCTATTAGTCTCTATGATTGATAGGATGAAAGAAGATTCTGAAAAAGAGTTAAATGATTTGAGAGATAGTGCTCTCTCACAAGACAAATACAAGAATTTAAGCATCTCTATTACAAGTCGATCAGGGAATTTTGTATCACAAATCCCCAAAGTGGCAGGAGAGTTTAACAGCGATTTAATTGTGATGGGCACAAAAGGAGCATCTAGTTTGAAAGAAATGTTTATTGGCAGTAATACACTTGAAGTAATTCAAATTACCAAAATTCCAGTATTAACCGTTCCTGAAAAGGCTCAGAATAGAAAAGTCAATAAAATTGCGATGGCCGTTGATTTGAAAAAGATCACAGATCCAAAACAGCTTTCTCCTTTATTAGAAATGGCAAAAATATGTAGAGCCTCTATCGAATTTGTTCATGTAATGCACCCGGATGATAATGACAGCACTCAAGACCGATTTAACCAAATTATGTTTCTAGAAAAATTTGCTTCTGAAATTCCATCAAACATTAACATTATAACCGAATCTGACGTTATCGATGGTCTTAGTCGTTACGTTGAAACGGAAAAGCCTGATATGTTAGCAATGCTTTCAAGAAAACATACTTTATTCGAAAGACTATTTACCCAATCGATTACAAACAAATTATCCTTTAGAAGCGAAATTCCTCTTCTAATAATGGACGAATAGACTACTTGCTTTCTGTAATTTTGCAAGATATAAACATTTCCTTTTTGGGCAAAAGAATCTTATTTTTCATTCTAATTATCATTACTCTTAGTTCTTGCAGCTCTTCAAGAGGGATGTATAATACCAATAGGTCTGCAAGAAAGGCTGCCCCTTCAGGTAAGTTTAGGAATCCAACCATGTTTAGCCGAGCAAATCCTTTTCAAGGAAGAGCAAAGTCAAGACTTACTAAGAGTAAAAAGAAAAAAAACAAATTTTTTAAGAAAAAGCGGCGTCAAAATGGAACTTCCCGAAAAGCAAAAAAACCTGGCAGGACTTTTGGATACAAGAGAACTGTTTCTAGAAAAAGGATGAGAAGCTCCGGAAGTCGCACAAAGTCAGGCGGTGGCAGAGGTAGGAGCAACAAGAACTTATTCAATACTAGGAAAAAATAGTCGGCAACTAAAGTTAACCTAGGGTTATGAGTTTAGTTCCAAAAGTTTATTACTTTTATAAATTGACAAAGAAAGAATTTGTGAAGAAGTTATCAACAGTCATATTACTGCTTGTATTTACCATTGGTTCTGCATTTTCCCCTGCATTAAGTAATCAAAATGTGGATACAAATGCAAAAATCAAAGCGGTATTTATATACAATTTCACAAAATATATTGAGTGGCCAAGTGATTATCAAACAGGTGAATTTACAATTGGAATTTTAGGGGAAAATCCTGCACTCTTTAAAGAATTAGACAATATGTCTAAAGTCAAAAAAGTTGCCAATAGAGATTTTAGAATTCAGAGCATAGAGTCAGTTGAAGACTTAAAGAAACAACACATCCTCTACATTCCTAAAGGGAATAACATCTCTATTAGCTTAGTAAATTCCAAGTTAAAAGGGAAAAGCACTCTTTTAGTAACCGAAGCACCTGGTTTAGCAAAACAAGGTGCGGCCATCAATTTTATCATTGTAGGCAACAGACAAAAATTCGAATTAAACAAAACAACTGTTTCAAATCATAACCTTAAGGTTTCTTCTACGTTAGAGAAGTTATCTGTATTAGTCAACTAAATATGAAAAAGATATTTTACATAGGGCTGTTGATGTTTTGCACTCATTCTTTGATTGGACAAAATAAGCTTACCAATGCTATTTACAGCCTTAAAAACAAAGAATTAGACAAAGCAAAAGAACTCATTGATGCTGCTTCGGTAGATTCAATGTTCAGTAAAAGAGCCGCAACATGGTACTACAAAGGATTCATCTATAAAGATCTCTTTAAAAGAGATGAAGCCAATATTAAAACGTCACCTCTAAGAGAGAAAGCTGTAGAGTTCTTTCTTAAATCATATGAGATGGGGCCAAATAGTACCTTTGCTAAAGGCTCGTCCCAAGGAATCAAATTTTTAGCTCAAACTTATTACAACCAATCTGCAATTTCATTCAACCCAACCGATTATCCACTAGCACTAAGTTCTTATGAAAAATATAAAGCCCTAGTTAGTAGAGTTGATACGACAGCCGATTTTAAAGAAAAAGATCTCAACTTTAACCTTGCAATGGCAAGCACATATGGCAGAATTGCCAGCATTGACTCCACTAAATCCAAACTTTTTTTAGACAAAGCGAAAGAAATCTATGAGGAAGTTCTTGCTATCGACCCAAACAATATAACAGCAAATTACAACCTAGGTATTCTTTATTACAATGAAGGAGTTGAGATCGTTAATACTATGGATTATGGCTTAGATTTAGTGGAGCTTACCATACTTCAAGATCAGATAGTTGAAATGTTCAGAACATCCTTACCTTACATGAAGCGAGCTTATGATTTAAACCCTACAAGGAAAGAGACTTTAATTGGTCTTCAAGGGATTTATTTTAGCTTAAATGACATCCCAAAATCAGAAGCCTTTAAAAAGCAAATTGATGAATTGAATGGTAGTGACAGTACTAAGCAAGACCCTAACTCAACAATAGAGCAACCTACAAAAGAATAGATTATTAAACAGAAGAGACGCAAGCATGAAGTTTAGATTTACCATCGGTAAGAAAATTGCAACTGGGTTCGGAATATTAATTGTTCTGACCCTTATTGTATTTGCTACTACCTACGGCACTCTTCAAGAAAGTAGAGATACGAATGATCGTATAAGTACTGTAAACACTCCTTCTGCTAAAGTACTACAAGAACTTAAAATCTCTATTCTTGAAAATAAACTGTATCTTAAAACTTGGTTGAAAGAATATAAACCAAATTCAGATAAGGATAACCTTATTACCTTTAGAAAGGAAGAATTTCCTAAGGTTAAGTACCAATTATCAAAATTAAGTGCAAATTGGACAGAAACTCAACAAGATTCTTTAGCCCTCTTATTTTCCAATATAAGTGAATTATTTGAACAACAAAACATAGATGTTATAGATAACCTTCAGTCTTTCGAGGACTATGAAGATGCAACTGCCACATTCTTTGCGGAATATAGCGTAGAGGAAGGAGGGGAAATTCATACGATGACTAAAGAGGTTATGACTGGTCTAGACGCTTTGATCGCTCGTCAAAAATTAGTTGCCAACGAGGCAAATACTGATATGTATTTGCAATTCGATTATTTAAAGAGCTTAGTAATTGAACTTGGAATAGCATTGGTACTCATCAGTATAATTGTTGCAATTATTACTACACGAAACATTGTAAATCCTATTTACAGACTCAAAAAAGTTGCGGTTAAACTTGGTAGAGGGGTATTTCCCGACAACTCAATAGAAGCAAGTAACGATGAAATTGGGGAAATGACTGTAGCAATGAACAATGTAGTTGAAGGATTAAAAAGAACAAAAGATTTTGCTCAAGAAGTTGGCTCAGGAAATTTCGATACCGAATACAAACCTCTTAGTAGCAAAGACAGTTTAGGGAACGCATTGTTAAAAATGCGTGATGACCTAGCTGAAAATGAGCGATTCCTTGAGGAAAAGGTTCGTCAAAGAACTGCAGAAGTAGTTAAGCAAAAAGAAGAGATTGACAAACAGAAAGAGCAATTAGAGGAATATTTTGTACAAGTAACAGATAGTATCAAATACGCTCAAAAAATCCAAGAAGCTATTCTTCCTCCCGAAAGTTATGTCAGAAAACTATTACCCGATTCATTTATTTTCTACAAACCTAAGGACATTGTTAGCGGTGATTTTTATTGGCTAGGAGAGTCGGATGATAAAGTGTTTTTTGCGGCTGTTGATTGTACAGGACATGGAGTACCCGGAGCCTTTATGAGTATTGTTGGATACAACCAACTGAAGCAAGCAATTATTACAACTAAAGGAGGAACTCCAGCAGAAATTCTTGATCACCTGAACATTGGTGTATCTGAAACACTGCATCAAAAAGATGAAAACTCCACTTCTAAAGATGGAATGGATGTCGCTATTTGTTCCCTAAACCACAAGACCAAAGAGTTAGAATATGCTGGAGCGTTCAATCCTCTGTACTTATTAAGAAATGGAGAAATAGTTCAAACCAAAGGAGATAAGTTTCCAATTGGTTCATTCCTAGATGGGGAAACCCCTAATTTCACGAACCATAAAATCCAATTAGAAGAGGGAGACCTCCTATACATTTTCTCTGATGGGTATGCTGATCAGTTTGGAGGACCTAGAGGCAAAAAGATGATGTATAAAAAATTCAGAGACGTCTTAATTGGCAATAGTAAAAAAGACCTTTCTGTTCAAAAAGATCTTTTAAAAGACCACCTACTTAATTGGATGGGAGAAGAAGAGCAAGTAGATGATATCTTAGTAATTGGAGTTAAAATCTAACTTCAATCTTATCCTTTTAGTTATTTTTAACTCATGCTTGATAACTTAAAGCTCAACAAAGTTATTTTTATTGATATTGAAACTGTTTCTCAACAGAAAGAGTTTAGTCTGCTCTCTATTGAATGGAAGTCTCTTTGGGAAAGAAAATCTACTTATTTAGCAAATGAAGATGAAACTCCTGAAAGCATTTATAACCGAGCAGGGATCTATGCTGAGTTTGGCAAGGTAATCTGTATTTCCATTGGAATTTTCAGGGATTTTGGAGATCATAGAGTCTTTAGGATTAAATCTTTTTATGGCAAAAATGAGAAAGAAGTTTTAGGCCAATTTTGCGATTTATTTACGAAAAGCTTTCAATCAACAGATCATTTGCTGTGCGCTCACAATGGGAAAGAATTTGACTTTCCATTTCTTGCTAGAAGAATACTAGTCAATGGACTAAAGCTTCCATTCACACTTGATATAGCTGGCAGAAAACCTTGGGAAGTACAACATTTAGATACTTTGCAGCTATGGAAGTTTGGTGACTTTAAACACTACACTTCTCTTAAACTTTTATGTGAACTGTTTAACATCGACTCCCCTAAAAATGATATGGACGGCAGTGATGTTGGTAGAGTTTTTTGGGAAGAAGACAACCTAGATAAAATTGTAAAATATTGCAGAAATGATACACTTGCTGTTGCTCAATTACTTCTCGTATTTAAAGGCTTAGACCAGATTAAAGATTCAGAGGTAGAAATTATTGATTAATGACAGAAAAGCCACTTATAGAAATAAAAAATCTAAGCATCAGCTTCGGTACCGGAGAAAATAAAGTTCGTGCTGTAAAAAACTTAAATTATTCTGTTCCTAAAGGGAAAACAGTCGGAATTGTTGGTGAGTCAGGTTCTGGTAAGTCATTAACTTCTCTTTCAATTATGGGCTTATTACATCCCGCAGCAAAGATAGAGTCAGGAGAAATCTACTTTGATCACTTTGGCAGTACCATATCGCTATTGGATCTATCCGATGAAGAGATGAGACAATATAGGGGAAATGAAATCGCTATGATTTTTCAAGAACCAATGACTTCCCTTAATCCAGTTATAAAATGTGGAGAACAGGTTGCTGAAGCACTACGTCTGCATAAAAAACTATCAAAAAAAGAAGCAAAACTTAAAACTATAGAGTGGTTCAATGAAGTTCAGCTTCCAAGACCAGAGCAAATTTATGAGTCATATCCACATCAAATATCTGGAGGCCAAAAACAACGGGTGATGATTGCAATGGCCATGTGTTGTGAACCTCAACTTCTAATTGCAGACGAGCCAACGACAGCTTTAGATGTAACTGTTCAAAAAACAATACTGGAGCTTATAAAAGCATTACAAATTAAGCATAACATGAGTGTTATTTTTATCACTCATGACCTAGGAGTAGTTGCGGAAATAGCTGATGAAGTTGTTGTAATGAAATCAGGTGAGAAAGTGGAATCAAATAAAACCTCTTCTCTTTTTGAGAATCCCCAACATCCTTATACAAAAGGTCTTTTGGCTTGTAGACCTCCTATGGACTTTCGCCTTAAAAGCTTACCAACTGTGGAAGATTTTTTAAGTTTAAATGAAGACCAAGCTATAGATCGTTTCTTATCTCAGTTAAAAGTTAGTGAGAAAGAACAGAAAGATGATTTAAATAAAGTCCTTGAGAGACCAAAATTAATTGAAATCAAGAATCTTAAAACATATTTCCCAATTCAAAAAGGCCTTTTTCGAAAAACAGTCGGATACGTAAAAGCGGTTGATGACGTAAGTTTTCATGTTCACGAAGGAGAGACTCTAGGTTTGGTTGGAGAATCCGGTTGTGGAAAAACAACTCTTGGAAGAAGTATTCTACGCTTAATTGAGCCGACTTCAGGGAGTGTAAAATACAAAGGCACTGATATTAATTCTATTGGAAATAATGAAATGCGTTCGCTTCGTAAAGATTTACAAATCATCTTTCAAGACCCCTATTCTTCATTGAACCCAAGGATGAAAATAGGGAATGCGATTTTAGAACCGATGCAAGTTCACAAAATAGAGTCTAACAACACCATTAGAAAAGAAAAAGTAATCGACTTAATGGAAACTGTTGGATTAAACGCTGACCAATTTAACAGATATCCTCATGAGTTTTCGGGCGGACAACGTCAGAGAGTTTGTATTGCTAGAACACTTGCTCTCTCTCCAAAATTTATTATCTGCGATGAGTCTGTATCCGCCTTAGATGTTTCGGTGCAAGCCCAAGTATTGAACTTATTAAACGAGCTTAAAAACAAGTTTTCCTTTACTTACATATTTATTTCACATGATCTATCAGTTGCCAAATACATGAGTGACAGAATGATAGTTATGAAAGATGGGCAAATTGAAGAATTGGGAGTTGCAGAGGATATTTATCGAAATCCACAGTCTGACTATACCAAAACGTTAATTGAAGCTATTCCGAGAGTAGATTTTGCTAACTTTTAAGCCTCAAACAAGGTTGATATTTAGTTGTTTCTAACGAAACACATACATACTCTTAATCATCCCATTAAACTTTCCATTTCTGTGAATGAAACTTGGGACTTTTTTTCTAATTCAAGGAATTTAATATTACTTCTGAATTATTTCAGGAAAAGATGTATACTGGAATGATCATTAGCTACAAAGTCACTCTACTAATAAATATTCCCATAAATTGGTAGACATTAACTATGCTCTTCTCTTAGGTTTCGTAAGAAGAACGATTGACCCTATATAAGTACGAGAATAATTGAATAAAATTTTCAATTATAGAGAACAAAAGATGGATAAACTATTCGGAACAGTTTTATGTCCTTTCACAATAGGAAAGTGTTCCAAATAAAAAGCCCCAATCAATTAAATATTTAATTGATTGGGGCTTTTACCTATAAACGACGATCGTTATTTCAGAATAAGCTTTCTGTTTACAACTCCTTGAACAGTGTTTAACTGAATAAAGTAAATTCCTTTTTCGAAAGCTGATAAGTCAATTTGTTCTTGAATTATTCTTCCTCCAATTAATGACTTCGCTATAACTGTTTTCCCTTGTGCATCAATAACCTTAAGGTCAACATTATTCTCTGTTGATCTATCTGTAACCAATAGATTAAATACTCCATTTGATGGATTTGGATATACCATTAAGTTAGCAACATCTGAATTTTGATTTTCAATCCCAACTGTTAGGTTAGGCGCGCCAAAAGTCGGTCGAATCATGTAAGTAACTATAAAGTTAAAATTCTCATTTGGCGTCCATGGTGTGGTTCCAAAAGTTACAAAGTTTGTATTTGCAACAAATTTAGCAGCACTTGTCGCTAAAGTCAATGATGAATCTCCTTCTACAATTCCTACAAAGAAAGAATCCGCAGGTAACACCACATATCCTCCAGCATTGTTGAATGTTAAATCAACAAATGAATTCGTAACATTTGGAAAGATAAGGGTATCAGAAGTAGCAATGATAACACCTGGTATACCATTAATGATAGATCTAATATTAGCAAATAATGGTTGATTTGTCATATTTCCAGTTGCATTCGCAATTCTAACAGAGACGCTAGTTAATGTGTCTGAAACTCCCAATTCATAAATAGAGCCTAATTCCCCATTTGCTGCAGCTCCAGCTCCAACTGACAATGCTCCTGTTGCAACACCATTATCTCTTGCAAAGTTAAAATCTGTAAGGGTTAACGTATCAGAAGAAACTGTATTGTTAGATAAGTCTGAATCCGTACTATCACTACTTACTTCATAATTTACAACATATGACCCATTTAAGCTAGGAATAAAAGTTGAAAAATCTACAAAGATTGAATCATCTCCGGGTGCAATAAAAGAAACGGTAGTGCTATCTGAAAATACATTTAAACCTGAATTAAAAACTGTATATTTTAACTCAACATTTGTTAAGGTATCTGAACCTAGATTTCTTACAGCTCCTGCAGAAACAGTTGGAGTTGTTGATTGATTTAATGGAATTTGAGAGTATTCAGATAATCTCTGTACTCCTAAAATAGCAGCATCAAACTTTGCTCCTACCTCAACTAAAAAATTATCTACGTATAAGATATTCCTATCAGTTGTGTTATTTCTAATAGCCAAATAAACTGTACTCCCTGCATAAGCGGATAAATCAACACTTCTTCTTGTCCAAAAGGCATTCTCTCCAGCAGGTATAGAAAACAAAACAGGGTTAGCATTTAATCCAGCAGTATCAGGGGTTGTAGTTGAGATTAATACTTCGTAACCGTCAGGAAAGTTTGCGTCAGATGCTCTAGCATCAAAACTAAAAACATTATCATTGGTTAATATTATCTGTGGAGTTATTATGTAGTCATCGGCAGTTCTTGCAGGCGTATACCATGAAGTACTCGCAGCAACGGAATCCATTGTTCCAACAGAATCAACATCCGTTAATGTAATCCAAGCATCTGTAAAGAAAGCATAGTTTACTTGCGGAGTTGCTCCATCATTATCAATAAGCGTAAAGTTTGTTAACGAATTTGCCCCATTAAAGTCCTCGGAGTATATAGTTTGAGATATTAAAGTACTAGTACTCAATAATGCTATTACGAGTAAGAAAAGCGATTGTAATCTTTTTTGCATAATTTTTATTTTATATTTTCTTCAAAATTAGACACACAACTATCATGAATAGTGTCCTCAAAATATTAAAGAATCATAAAAAATTGTAATTTAATGCCTGTTTGAAAGTTGTGACTGCTCTCGCTTGGGCCATTGTACTCCACGATCTCTTTTGGGTAGTTAACTTTATATAATCTTTCATCTACTTTCGAATGTAAATCTTATCCTTATCAAAATTGTCAACCTGTGTAATAGGATTGAAAACCTATAAATAAATGGTTTTAGGTGCTGACTAGTGAGTACTCTTATGCACTTTTTACTAAATAGAGGTATAGATTAAGTAAGGTGTCCACCTGGCTCTTTTTTATCTGTTAAATCCTCTTATATATTATTGTCAAATATGAAAATAGCCAACTCGGAAGAATCAGCGCTCAGTGCTTTTTGATAAACTATTATTATCCTGAAACCTTTAATATTTTCTAAACCAAAAAAGTAAAACCTTCTCTTTGCTCATCTTAAACTCCCAATAATTAAGAAGCTCTTACTTATTATTTCATTTTGAATGGGGAGACAAAACAGGAAAGAATGTTGCTATTAAACTAATTTAAGTTTGTATCGTATAAGCGACCTAATCAGTAAGTAGTATTTTTTGAAATCAGTAATCCTTGTTCTTTCTTGAATAATTCGATCAGCTTTTACTTTCTTGATTTTTTTAAAAAGTTCCAAATAATAAATGTAAGCGGTATAAACTCCGAATCTAGAATTCTTGGGAAGATCTCTAATCCCCTTAAATCCATCTTGAAAATCCTTCAAAATATCCGCTTCAATTAACTCTTTATCTTCATCGTTAAAACTTGTTATTTCAATACCGGGGAAGTAAGTTCTCCCTTTCTCCTCAAAATCATCTTTGATATCTCTTAAGAAATTGATTTTCTGAAAAGCAGCACCTAATCTTTCTGCGGGTCTTTTGAGTTCCTGATATTTCACATCATCATTCCCACAGAAAACCCTCAAACACATCAAGCCCACTACTTCAGCAGACCCATAGATATACTCCTCATATCCCTTTTGATCATACTCTGTTTTAAATAAATCAAACTCCATGCTTTTTATAAACGCATCTATCAACTTTTGTTCAATATTATACTTATTCACAACCCATTGGAAACTATGCAAAACTGGATTTAAACTCAGCTTTCGTTCTATCGCATAGTTGGTCTCCTTTACAAATTCTTCTAGTAAGGCTTTTTTATCCTGTTGGTGGAAGGTATCTACAATTTCATCTGCCAATCGAACGAAACCATAAATAGCATAAACCGGGTCATGAATTTCTTTCCCTAAAGCATTAATCCCCATTGAAAAAGATGTGCTATAACAGTTCGTTATCACCTTACTTGAAAGTAAAGACGCCTCTTTGTACAATGCCTTCATTAAGCTAAGATAAAGTTTTTAAAAGTTCTTTTGCAACTACTTGACCCGAAATTAATGAAGGAGGAACTCCAGGACCGGGTGTTGTTAGCTGCCCAGTATAAAATAGGTTTCTAAGTTTTTTATTCCTCAAACTTGGCTTAAGAATAGCCGTTTGTCTTAAAGTGTTTGCCAATCCATAGGCATTCCCTTTAAACGAGTGATAGTCGCTTATAAAGTCCTTATGAGCATAAGAGCGTTTGTATATTATATGCTCTCTTATCTTTTGTTCTGTTACACTTTCTAATCGATCCATTACCTTATTGTAATACCTTTCTCTAATAGCATCGTTATCCTCCAAATCTGGTGCAACCGGAATTAAAACAAATACATTCTCTGAGCCTTCAGGTGCAACAGTTTTATCTGTTAATGACGGTACGCAAATATAAAATAACGGGTTAGAAGGCCATTTAGGATCATCATAAATTTCAGCTGCATGTTGATTAAATGATTCATCAAAGAACAGGTTATGATGTCTCAGATTTTTAACTCTCTTATTCACTCCTAAATAGAACAATAAACTAGATGGGGCCATTTTCCTTTTATTCCAATATTCTTCAGAATAATTATGAAACTCTTTACTCAATAACTGTTTATCTGTGTGGTTATAATCTGCTCCAGAAACAAAGTGAGTCCCTTCAAAATCTCCTTTTGTCGTAACAGCTTTAACAACTTTACCGTTTTCAGCCTTCAGTTCTTTTACTTCACAATCTAATATGAATTTCACCCCTTTCTCTTTAGCTAGAATGGTCATGCCCTCTACAATCTTATACATCCCTCCAATTGGATACCAAGTTCCTAGCATTATGTCAGCATAGTTCATTAAACTATATAATGCGGGTGTTTCTTGTGGCTTTGCCCCTAGAAATAGAACGGGAAATTCTAATAACTCTATCAGCTTCTTATTTGTAAAGTGTTTTCGAATATGATTACTCATCGAATTAAATAGTTGTAATCTAAAGACTCCTGAAATTACCTTCCATTGAGCAAATTCCAATATCGATTGGCTTGGCTTATGAACCAAATCGTTCATTCCAACTTCATATTTATACTTAGCTTCCGCTAAGAATTTATCCAACTTTACAGCACTACCCTTCTCATATTTCTCAAAAAGGGCCTTTAGCTCTTGATAAGCAGCGGGAATATCTACCATCTCCTTGTCCTGAAAAATAATTTGATAACTGGGGTTTAGTCTTACTAATTCGTAATAGTCCGATACCTTTTTATCAGAACGTTTAAAGTAGGCTTCAAAAACATCTGGCATCCAATACCAACTTGGGCCCATATCAAAAGTAAAACCGGAAGATTTGAACTGTCTAGCTCTTCCTCCAATTTGAGAGTTTTTTTCGAGAACCGTTACGTCTTTTCCTTCATTTGCTAATGTCGTTGCAGCAGCTAACGAGGAGAAGCCAGAACCAACAACTATTATTTTCTCCTTCACACTTAAATCTTAATACGCGTAGTCTTTCAACACATTATTTATTTTTTCCTTGCAAGAAAGATACGGCTTTTAACAGCTCCGATAGGCATTTTTAATTCGTACACTAAGTTCACTTCGTCGGTTAACCATAAGATTCTATTTTCTCCAAAAATGAAAAACACATTTGCAAAGGTTCTTCAACTCTGGTCAATTCTAGATATTCATCCATCTTATCTTCATCAAACTTCAATATAAAATAAATTGTCAACCCTTTTCTACTTCAAACTATAGATCTCTTCAATCCCAGAAACTGCTTTCTTTAGCGATTGATCGACCATTGCAACAATCTTGGAGATTTTCATCCCTCCATAGAAAGGATTGTAAGGTTAACAGCTTCTTTAAATCCCTGTCTGAATAAAATCGAATATCGTATTTATCCTAATCAGGCTCAAATAAATTGAAGCTTCTCTCGCTAGTCCTTAGCGTATATTCTTTGATTCCTGATAAGCTTTCTAATCCCCTAATAGAATACTTTCTTTTGTAAATTATAAACAGCTTGAAACTGTATAGCTTCACAACAAAAATTCAAATTTAATCCCAGAAACACAAATCATACCTCTAAATTTGATACATGAAAGTTTCTGACGAACTTAAATCTCTTATTCAATCTGCTCCCAAAAAACCGGGGATCTATCAATACTACGATAAAGATGAAAAGTTACTTTATGTTGGGAAAGCAAAAAATTTAAAAAATCGTGTTACATCCTATTTTGTAAGTGACTCCACTAAAAGTGGTCGCATTCGACTATTGGTTAGTAAAATAAGAGACATTAAGTACATCTTAACCGAAACCGAATTAGATGCATTATTATTAGAAAATAACCTTATTAAAACGCATCAACCAAGGTATAATGTAATGTTAAAGGACGATAAGACTTATCCTTGGATTTGCATTAAAAATGAGCGATTTCCACGAATTTTTAAAACAAGAACATTAATTAAAGATGGATCTGAATACTATGGCCCATACGCTTCGGTAGGAATGATGAACACTATTCTAGATTTAGTTCGAAAAAATTACAAACTCCGCACCTGCACTTATCACCTTAGTGAAGGAAATGTTGAAAAAGGGAAGTTTAAAGCTTGTTTAGAATATCACATTGGAAATTGTAAAGCTCCTTGCGAAGGAGAACAGTCTGAAGCTTCTTACAATCAGAGCATAGACGAAATCAGAAACATAATTAAGGGAAATGTAACTGTTGTTAAAACAGAACTGAAAGCCAGCATGAAAAAAGCTGCGGAATCGCTTCAATTTGAAGAGGCTGAAGTTCTAAAAAATAAACTTGAAGCGTTTCAAAAATTTCAATCAAAATCTACCGTAGTAAGCCCAATAATTCATAATGTAGACGTGTTCTCTTTAGTTGTAAATAATGATCTTGCTTATGTAAACTACATGAAAGTGAACAATGGCGCGATAATCCAAGGACATACGTTGGAACTCAAAAAACGCTTGGACGAAACAAAAAGTGAATTACTAGAAATCGCGATAACAGAGATGAGGGAGCGTTTTAAAAGTAGTTCAAAAGAAATTATTGTCCCTTTTCTTCCTGAGTTCGAAATGGAAGGTTTGCAATTTCATCAGCCGCAACGTGGAGATAAGAGAAAGTTGCTAGAATTATCTGAAAGAAATGCTAAATATTTTATGTTAGAGCGCAGGAAACAACATGAAAAAGTAGATCCAGAAAGGCATACTAAGCGAATTCTAGAAGGCATAAAAAAAGACATGCGACTCCATGAACTTCCTGTTCATATTGAGTGTTTTGATAATTCCAACATCCAGGGGAGTAATCCTGTAGCTGCTTGTGTTGTTTTTAAAAATGCAAAGCCTTCTAAAAAAGATTATCGGAATTTTAACATTAAAACGGTGGTTGGGCCAGACGATTTTGCGTCTATGGAAGAAGTAGTTTATAGAAGATATAAAAGATTATTAGAAGAAAATGAACCCCTTCCTCAACTTATTGTCATTGATGGTGGCAAAGGACAACTAAACTCTGCATTAAAAAGTTTAGAACGATTAGGGCTAAGGGGAAAAATTGCGATTGTTGGTATAGCTAAAAGGCTGGAAGAATTGCTCTACCCTGGTGACAAATACCCCCTATTTTTAGATAAAACATCCGAAACATTGAAAGTGATGCAGCATTTAAGAAATGAAGCTCACCGATTTGGAATTACACACCATAGAAGTCAACGTTCCAAATCAGGAATTCAAACTGAGCTTTCTAATATTGAAGGAATTGGCGAAAAATCGATTCAAGACCTACTTAGAAAATTCAAATCAGCAAAAAGAGTTAAAGAGTCAACTTTGAAAGAATTACAAGAGGTAATTCCACTTAATAGAGCCCAAGCTGTATGGAAGTATTTTAATTCATGATTCCTTTTGAGCAAATAGAAACCTGATTTAACTATCAAAAGTGGAATATTTTCCTTTTTCAAAAGCAATCATGAGGAGCCCATTTAGAGGCTTAATGCCCCAATAGGTTCAGGAAAAACATATGCTTGGGCTCTAGGAGTTCTTGCCGATTATTTAACACATCATAATCAAGAAGATTCAAAAAAAGGAATTCAAGTCGTTTAGATTTCCAGGAAAGGATAAAAAAGATAAACACTTGCAAGCTTCTGTTCAGTTGTTCTTTAATTTTTTTCAGGATTATAAAGAAACAACTTACTGTATTTGCAAGCTTTCGAGGAGGTAATGGAGTTTCAACTAGAGTAAACTAGAATGAGAATTGCAATGGAAATAATTAAAAACCAAACGATTATTATTAAAAACCCAGTCCCTTTTCGTTCCCGATTATCGTAGATCGTTTACGAGAAAAATTAAACTCCGAAAAGCTAGCTGATCGTATTAGGCGAATGAAAGTTCAAATTGATTAAGAAAACTTCTTCAATTCCTGTATTTTTGAATTATGCTCAAGCAAACACTGCTTTATGGTCTTGGTTTAGCTGCATTAATGATGCTGCTAAAATATTTTGAATACAGTTATACCATTAAGAGTTTCACTCAAGAACTCTACACTGGTCTTATTGCTGTTTTTTTTATGGCTTTTGGAGTATGGGTAACATTGAAGTGGGTAAAAACAAATAAAACCGCAGCGAAAACTGTTCAAAGTAATCAGGAAGTACAACTTTCCCTAGAAATATCTGATCGAGAAATGCAAGTCTTAATTAGCCTAGCAGAAGGTTTAAGTAACAAAGAAATTGCGGAAAAACTTTTTTTGAGTGAGAGTACCATTAAAACTCATTGCAGTAATCTTTTCTCTAAATTGAACGTCAATCGAAGAACACAAGCCGTTCAACAAGCAAGGGAATTAGGATTAATTGACTAGTCATTTCGTATGGTTTTGACAATTTAGTACTTTAGTATGAGTCCGCTTTTAGGGCTTCTATATTCATTTGCAGTCAAATCAAAACACTTACACAATGAAAAAAACAGTTCTTAAATATGGCCTTATAGGAGGGGCAATCGTCTCCCTTTTTATGGCATGTACCGTTCCATTTATGGACGAAAACTCAGACATGTCGAACTCCGAATTAATCGGATATGCGTCAATGCTTGTCGCTTTATCAACCATCTTTGTTGGTATTAGAAATTATCGAAATAAAGAATTAAATGGCATAATTTCTTTTGGCAAAGCCTTCTTAATTGGCCTATACATTGCTTTAATCGCATCTACGCTTTATGTGTTAACATGGATGGTTATCTCAGACCTCTTCCTACCCGATTTTATGGAAACCTATATTAATACATCAGTAGCAAACATGAAAGGAGCTGGGAGTACTCAGGCAGAAATTAATGCGCATTTAGAAACAATGAAAACTTGGGCAGAGGTGTATAAAAATCCCATTTATAAGGCGCTAATGACCTATATGGAAATTCTACCTGTTGGAATATTAGTTTCATTAATTTCATCATTCATTCTTAAAAAGAAGCAATCGTGAGCGACTCAATACCAAAAGTTACAGGCGTTGGAGGAATCTTTTTCCGCTGTGCCAATCCGGATGCCACTAAAGAGTGGTATCAAAAAAATTTAGGACTTGCTACTACTCAATATGGTTCTTCTTTCGAATTCAGAAATGCAAATCGACCAGAGGAAATCAATTACCTTCAATGGAGTCCCTTTAAAGAGGACACAAAATATTTTGATCCATCAAAAAAAGAGTTCATGGTGAACTATAGAGTTCAGAATATTGAAGGCTTGGTAAAACAATTAAAAGAGAATGGAGTAAAAGTTCTAGATGAGATTGAGGAATTCGACTATGGCAAATTCGTACACATTATGGATTTAGAAGGCAATAAAATAGAGTTGTGGGAGCCTGTAGATGAAGTTTTCACAAAAATGGGAGGTCCAACAACAAAATAATCTGACATTTTAAAGAACATTTTCCCTTCCAAAATCTTTTATTACTTTTGTTGATATATCAACTATTAATAAATGCAAGACATTAAGCTTGAAGAGGTGTTGTTTTTTCACATTGAAAAAATGATGAGAAGTGTGAAAGATCACACCCTTATGGTATTCAAAGAACATAACTTCCCTGTCACCAAAGACCAATGGGTAATTTTAAAAAGAATTTCAGATGAAGATGCGAGTACGCAAAAGGATATTGCGGCTTCAACCTTTAAGGACCCTGCTGCATTAACCAGAATATTAGATTTATTAGAACAAAAGAAGTTAGTAAAGCGCCAAGGTAGTGCTTCTGATCGAAGAAGCTTTGAAATTTCGCTAACAGTGGATGGGAGAAGATTGGTCAATAGAATGATCCCAGTTGTTCAAAAAATTAGAGCAAAAGCAATGCAAGGAATCAGTAAACAAGAAGAAAAACAAGCACGAGAAATCATGTCAAAGATGCATCTGAATTTCGAGTAAAAAAATTTACTATAATACTTGATATATCAATTAATAATATAACAACGAATGAAATTTCTCCTTAAACTAATCTGTATTTTTTTTTCAATTCAACTTCCCGCTCAAAGAGAAATAAATGTAGGCGAAATGAACTTTCAATATGAAATTATACAGGATTCCATTTATGTTTTTCTAAACGCCCCTACGAAGGGCTGGATCATGCTTGGATTCAACTCTAATGCTACTATAAATGGTGCTGATTTAAAATTTTTTAAAGTAGAAAATAACATCCCCTTAACATCGGATAGGAAAAATACTGGAGGGCGAAACTACCCATCCGATACTGAGCTTGGTGGAGAAAACAACATCCGTATTATTCAGGGAATTGAAACCATTTACGGTACCAGTTTTTATTTCATTCTACCTCTTCAAACTGGAGATCAAAATGATTTCCAGTTTGAAGAAAAAGAAGCTTTCTGGCTGATCTTAGCCTACTCAGAGGAGGATGACTTTCAGCACCACTCTCGCATGAGAAAACACCTTCCCTTTTCTTGGGAGCCTTAATAAATCAGTATTCATTTAAACCTTAACAACATGAAAATTAAACCATTATTATTAGCGACAATAATCGCAACATCAACCACAAGCTTTGCTTGTAATTCAACTCATTCAAACGATACACATATGATCGAAATAAAAGGAGAATCAACTCCTGAAAGTGTTCTTCTTGCCTATTTAAAAGCAGGAGATGAAAGCAACGTAGAGTCAATCAATGAATTAACACATAAAAACTACAGAGTTATTTTTAATGATCTATCGAAAAACTCAGTAAGCGAGATCGATAAATCTTCTTACTTAGATTTAATTCGGAAAAAGGTGTTTGGCGGAAAACCTAGATCAGTAAATATAAAATCTATAGATATAACAGGGGGTAATATAGCTTCAATAAAAGTGAACACCAGTTCAGACGGAGCTTCCTTTAATAGCTATTTTAGCCTTATTAAAGATCAAGGAAAGTGGTACATCTTGCAAGATCTAATCTACATGGAAAACAACTAAATATAGGGCCGCATTTAGCGGCTCTTTTTTGATCTTAAATTCCTTTCATTGCAATAATTCTTATCTTTCTTGTCCAATTAAATTACTTTATTGAACAATTAATTATTTCAATTTGAAAAGAATTATCATGCTCTCTTTTCTTGTAGTTATCTGTTATTATAACATATATACACAAAATACAGAGAAGGTTAATCTTCCATACCAAATCGATTTTAAAAAAATCGAAAA
>JAESST010000494.1 GCA_016763995.1 Flavobacteriales bacterium
TAGACATATACAGTAATGGCTACGGCTGCAATTAGTTCAAAAATGAGCCGAGTACGATTATTGTTTCTTGTAAACTGTAATTGATGCGCTTCTACTTCATTGCTTATTTCTTTAAATATTTCAGCTTGTTGATTTTCTTTGTTGTAAGTTTTTACTAATCTAATGGCAGCTAAATGCTCTTCAATGGTTTTATATAATGCTTGATTGTTTTGAATAAGAGACTGACCTAGTGAGTATGCTTTTCTATTCAGAGGTTTATTCAATAATAAAAGAATGCCAACAGGAATAAGAGCAAGTACAGTAAGTTTAATAGAAAGAAGAAGAGATAAAGTGAAATAGATAAAGATGATGATAAAGGAACTGAAAAATTGTACCAATTGAGTTCCTATACTTCCTAGTTTTCGTACTTCGCTGGTGAGAATTTCCTGAAGAGTACTTGTTTTAAAAGTATTTATTTTACTCCAAGAAGAGTTAGACAGCAATTTAAAAAAATGGAATCTCCATGCTATAGCTATTTGTCTACTAATAATAGCAGTATTTATATTCTGAAAGTATTTTAAAATGGCATAAAAGCTGATAATCAATAGATAGACAATTAGAACGCTTGAAAGAGACAAGGGCACATCGATGTAATTGAAAAAACGATTGATAGATGAGCTGATAGTTGAATTCGAATTAGATAGACTATCGATTCCAACAATACTCAATAATGGTAAAATCAGTAATAGACCCACACCTTCAGTAATCCCTTGAAAAATTAGGATAATTGAAGAGCTTAGCGCACGCTTTTTCTGTGGCTTTAATAAAAGTCCAATTTTAGCTATAAGGGAAGAAATACCTGTAGACTTCATCCTGCTTTTTTAATTAGGTACCTTCTTGTCCATAAGAAAGGTCTGCAAATGTAATATAGGCCAAATAGTTGTTCAGGCATTGGGAGAGTCTTAAAGTCTTGAATTGATATAAAATTAAAATAGTTCAACTTGTAAGAAATATCACTTTTAAGCTTCATCTTATATTTCAAAATTGACCAATAATTCTTTATGCTTTTTTGATAGGAGGAATTGTTGCGATTAAAAATATCAGATTTTACTTCATTCACTAGTTGATTAATCTTTCTTGACCTTAAAATATTTACTGGAGGCGCAATATTAAACAGCTCTTGAATCAGAATAAAAGCTTGAAAAAGCATTCGTTCCAGATGTAGTTTTTGTGCTTTTTTTACTACAGATAGCCAGTTGAATTCTGTTTTCTGTATCAATACACTTATTTCTAGAAGCCAATAGAGTTTACTCCATTTGTGTTTTGCTCCATGTGCAATTAAGTAGAAAAGCAAGTGCTCGTCCGAGAATGTATTGACAGAATGATTGGCAATAGATACTGTCTGACTCTTTGATTTTAGCTCTTCGTAAGAAAGGGATAATAAGTTGTCATTGGCAAATAGACGCCAATGGATCTCAAGCATGATTTTTTTTTCTTTATGAAAGAAGGCCAATTGATTGTTGACCTTTTTGAAATAGTTTTTCTGCTTAGTATTTAGCTGTTGAAAATCAAAAATAGGAGCGTATCCTCTTTCTTGAATAATATCAATATATGCCTCTATCTTAGACTCATCAATCAATACGTCAATATCACGAGAATCTTTGGCAGTATAATCGTCGAAGATTTGTTTTGCTCCGATAGGACCTTTTAAACAAAAACAGAATAGATTTTGTCGATCAAATAGTTGCAAGAGTTGGAGACTCTCTTGGGTAAACTTCAACATATTCAACCTAATCCTTTCATTAAATTCTTTAAGTGATTTTTGGTTTTTAGCATCCCCAGCTTCAAATATTTTAGAAAAGTATGGAGCTAATGGCATTGTAACTCTATGTTGCTTTGCTAAAGTTAGCAAGGATTCATTTCTGAGTATACCTTCATTTATTACTAAATCTTCCTTTTGTAAATAAGATTTGCAAAGTTGGAGGAGAGTATTAATGTTTTGAAATTCATTCATTTGAAATAATGTCCTAATCCTGTTTTATTAATCCAAAAGTAGAAATAATAGTAAAAGATTCTTTTCCTTTATTTCCTGTGGGGTATACATTCCCTACTCTGGTCCAAGCATGAGCTTTTAACTTTGACTCATCCTCGACCTTTAAAACACCTAAGTAAATGGTTGATGCTATTCCTTTTTTATTAAGTAAGAACTTTAAAGCTAAAGCCTGCTCAAAGCACATACTTCTAAAAGGGGTGTAATTGCTTAGTTTATTGATTGATTTTCCAAATTGTAATGCAGTGTCAATAGCTTCTTTATCCGAATCTATTGTACTTTCTGTCATCGGTTCTCCTAAGCGGGCAGCTAATTTTTTAAAGCTGGTTGTTTTTAGTAATAGTCTGGAATAACATAAATAGAAAAAGGCATTGATTAGCATTGCCTTTTTAGGGCTAGGAAAGCGCATAGAACTATTGAGTCTTGAATAATTTATGCGTTTTTTCTTCATTTAGATATTTTTAGAATAAAATGGTTTAACCTTTAGCTTAAAGGTAATTATTTAAAGAATGGATCATTCATAAACCAACCAGCAAATGCTATTCTTGGAGAATTGCCTTTTATTTTTGTTACCACATGTTCTAACATTGGGTGTATTCTAAAGAAATGAGCACTGCCCCAATGTTGATGTTTTACTTTAGTATAGACTTGTTTATTTTCTTTGTTTCTGATTTGAAATTCCCCGCCGTCATAAGGTGCTTCGCTTAAATTGATGCTCAGCCCAAGCAAACGACTATTATCTGTTCTGTCATCGTGCCAATTATCAAAACTAAATTCATCTGCTTCAAACTTGTAGACTCTACCTTTGAAACTCTTGATTTTTGGATTGTTACTAATTTTCTTTACCGCTTCTATTACTGCGTTTTGATTTAAATAGAAATTAATTATTTGAGTAATAATTGCTTCACTTGAAATGGAGTATTCTTGACTAATTATTGATCCATCTTCTTTTTTGTCAATTTTTTGGATGTAAGGACTAGAATTTAGTTTGTTACTAATGATTGGGTGTAATGAGTCAGAAAACAACTTAGGGCATATGAACACATGTTGTTCCTTAAACTGTAAGCGATGATTTTCTAGCTTTACTTCATCTAATATAACCTTTGCTCTTTCTATACTAATCATAATCTTGGTTGATTAACTAGAAGCAAAGTGTAGCTTTTCCAGTACTTCAACTATTCTTTGCGTTGCTTTTCCATCCCATAATGGAGGAATAGAACTTTCTTCGGTATTATCCGATAAAATAGACTCAATTCTAGATAAAATAGCGTTCTCATTTAACTCCATTAATTCGTTAGAACCAAGATCGATGGTTGAAGGTCGTTCCGTATTATCTCTGATGGTTAAACAGGGTACCTTTCTAAATGTTGTTTCCTCTTGGATTCCTCCACTATCCGTAATAACTAGTTTCGCGTTTAAGATGAGGTTTTGAAAGGCAAAATAATCGATTGGCTCAAGTTCAATAATTCGATCATTATTATCTATAATTGATTGTAATTCGAAATACTCAATTTGTTTTCTGGTTCTAGGGTGAATAGGAATAACCAGCTTTAATTTTTCAGTTATTTTACTAATTAAGTTTAAGATTAACTCTAATGATTCTTTATTGTCGACATTCTGTGGGCGATGCATGGTCATTAATGCATATTCTCCAGGCTGAATATTAAGCGTTTGTAATACTTTGTCCTCCTTTATCTTTTGATCAAATGCTACCAAAGTATCAATCATGGTATTTCCAACAAAATGCATTTTTTCTGAAGCAACACCATCCTTTAAGAGGTTCTCTTCTCCACTTTTTTCCGTAATAAAAAAGTGGTCAGAAATTTTGTCCACTGCAATTCGGTTAATTTCTTCAGGCATCCTGTTATCAAAGCTTCTTAATCCACTTTCCAAATGAGCTATTTTTATATTTAGTTCTTTGGCAGCCATTGCAGCTGAATAAGTAGAATCAACATCGCCAACAACAATTAACAATTCTGGTTTCTCTTTAATTAAAACTTCTTTGATTCCATTTTGCATTTCAACAATTTTTTTCTGGCGGTCGGTTTCCTTAACAGCTAAATTATAATCAGGACTCTTTAGTTGTAGTTGCTCAAAAAACACAGATGACATCTTATTGTCGAAATGTTGACCGGTATGAATTAAAATGTATTCAAATGCTTGAGTAGATTTTTTAAATTCTTTTTCAAGTTGAGTGACTTTTATAAAGTTAGGACGTGTGCCTACAACAACAACTATTTTTTTTGGGATCATTCGGTGAGCTTTGATTCTATTGTTAGGTTTCTTGTAGAGGACTAGTTCACTATTAAATAATAGCAATTTTAGGCTCTAATTTCTTTAAGGTAAAAGTAATTTTTTTAAATCTGAAAAAAGAGCTGCATTGTATGGCTTATTAAGTAAATACTTTGTTTTATCATTATTTTAAAAGATAAAAATGTATTAAAGTAGTGTTTGATGATTTTTTAAGTATTAAGTCAAAATGGCTCTGAACAAGAGTACACCTACTTGTGGAAAGGAAGAAATAATAAATAAGGGAACAATTATAGCTGCTTTGTAACTAAGGTTTATTTCAATGTGTTTTAGATGAGAATTCGCAATACAGTATTGATAAATTGTTGTAACTTCGCCACTTTATTGCAATTTATTTAATATGAAGAAGGCCGCAAGATTGTTGCTAATAGTTGGATTATTCTTTCAAGGAAGTCTAGATGTATCTGCTCAAGAAGAAACCAAAAGGGATCGTATTCTCAGAAAGTTTAGTTTAAGTCCTCAAGTAGGCTTATTGCATTCTTGGGGTGATTTTAATGATGAAGGTTTAGGTGGGTTTTTTGACCAGAATGATTTAGGCCTTAGTCTTCTATTGAATTACAAATTGAATAAATTTATTAGTATAAGCACAGGTGGACTATACGGTAAATTGAGTGGAACACGAGATAATGTTAATTCTACTGGAGCTGTAAACGAACCTAAAGATTTAGGCTTTGGCATTTTATTCAAAACAGATTTATTTGAATTTACTCTTCCAAGAGTCGAGCTGAATGTAACAAGGCTGATTTTTAAAGATAAATCCAAAATTTTCAACAAAATATCAATCGGAGTTATAGGAAGTCATGGAATAGTATATTCTAATTCTAAGATTTATTCTCAGCAAGATGAGGGAGTTAATCTCGTGTATGGTAAGCATAGAGGTAGGTCTGGAAACACTGTGGAGGCAGTTACTTCTTATGGATTGGGTTTGTCTTACATTATAAATGATCGTTTTGATATTGGAATTGAGTCAACTATTAGAAACGTATGGAATGATAGGTTAGATGCTTGGGAAACACCTGGAACTGCAAATGATAAATACAGCTATACAGCAATTGGGGTAAAGTATCATTTAAAGAAGAGAAACGACGTAGTGAAGATACTTGGAATCGATCAACCAAATACTTTAGCTAAAGGAGCTAAAGTAGAAGAGGAGAAGGAAGAAGTAGCTGAAGTAGTAGAGGAGAAGAAGGAAGAGGTAGCTGAAGTTGTTGAAGAAAAGAAGGATGAAGTCGTTCCTGTAATTGAAGAGAAGAAAGAAGAAGTAGCTGAAGTTGTTGAAGAGAAGAAGAAAGAAGTTGTTTCATTAAAAGAAGGTAAAACAGTTTCGGCAGGTGACAAAAGTGATCTTACTGTTTATGAAGGGGGCGGTAACTTTATTGCTGTTGCAGCATTTAGAGGTCTACAAGGATCTAAACGAATGATGAACGAAGTGAAAGGAAAAGGTGAGAATCCTATTCTTATTCGAAACAAAAAGAATACTTGGTATATCATTACCATTGGAAAGTATGATGATAAAGAAATAGCATTAGGAAAAATGCGTGAGGCAAGAGCCAAAGGTTACGAAAGAGCTTGGGTTCACATTAAATAAAATTATTTTGAGTTAAATAGAATAAGGAGGCAAGTAGTTTTAAACTGCTTGCCTCCTTGGTTTTGCAGATAATTAAGCTTAATAAACATAGTAAGGGAATAGAATTAGTATGATATTTGTATATCTAAATCTTGATAAAAAACCTTCTAAAATAAAATAACAAATTACTTTACTAAGAGCACGGTGAAGCAAGGAAAGTAACTTAATAAACAATAAATACTAGTATCTTTGCTAGCTATTTTTAAGCACACTCAAACCTTAGATGAGAAATCCATCCAAACATTACATTAAGAACAAATTATCTTGTATTTCTATACTAATTGTTTTAATCGCGAGCCTATCTTCTTGCATATCAACGAAGAAAATTGTTTATGTAGAAAGTAAAACAAATGAAAATACAAGTCAAACGTATACTCCTCAGAAAAGGGTTTATAAAATTAAACCTGGCGATCGATTTTATATTAAAATAACTGATGCTCTTTCAGATATTTCATTCGATGTTCTGAATGGAGGAGCTTCAAGTAAAGTAGGACAGCAAGCAAATGTTATTCTTCAGACTCCAACGATACAAGATTATTTAGTGAATGAAAATGGAAAAATAGATTTTCCATTACTCGGGGATATTGATGCTGAGGGAAAAACGATAACGGAGTTAACAAATCATGTAAAAGAAAGCTGTAAAGGTTATATATCTAACCCTTCTGTTAAATTGTATATGACAAATTATAACATAACGATACTTGGAGAAGTAAACAACCCAAGTGTATTTCAGTTAATAACTCATACTCCTACTTTCTTTGATGCAGTGGGTTTGGCTAAAGATTTAACTGATTTTGCAGATCGAAAAAGAGTTAAAATAATAAGAAGAGAGGGAGATAATGTGACTATTAATTACGTTGATATTACAGAGCCTGCATTTATTAGTTCTGATTACTATTATCTTCAGCCTAACGATATAGTTCATGTGATGCCTTTAAAAGTTAAAAAATTCAATAGAGATAATGCTTTACCATTATTGCTGTCTTCTATTGCTACTATTTTAACAATAATAACTATATCAAGTACTAAATAGTTTATTAGTGATGCAAGAAGAACAGTTGTTAGATAGTTCAGAAAGACAAGAAATTTCGAAATTTAAAGAAACTATAGTTAGTCATTTAAAGAAATGGCCTTGGATTGCACTATGTGTATTTGTGTGTGTTGTTGTCTCTTATTTTTATCTAGAATCTAAACCCAATCAGTATAAAGTTGAAAGTAAGGTTTACATTAAGAAAAATCAGCAGTTTAGTGATCCAAACGAATTGTTGATCGGGGGTAGAAATAGTTTTAGAAGATCGAGTAGAATTGATGATGAGGCAATTATTTTTAAATCATTTCCTTTAATAAGAAGTACTTTAAAAGAATTAAAATTTGATGTTACTTATAGAAAAAAGGAAGGCTTAAGAACGATAGAATTATACAAAAAAAGCCCTATTATACTTGGGTTTGATCGAAAACTAAATGCTCAAATCCCTTTAGAAATTAACATAGAAGTTAGTCCTTCTTCAGTGAATGATTTTCGTTTAGTTACAAGTGCTCCATTTGAAGAAGAATCCTTAGATGGGATATATAAATTCAATCAGCCTATCCAGCTCGGTAGTTTTAGTTTCGAAATTAGAAAGAATAGTGATGCCGAGACGAGTTCAATGTTTGATGACACATATTTTGTGTCATTTAATTCTATTGAAACAATAAGTTATTCTTATCGAAATATGTTAAATTTTGAAGAAATAGAAGGAGTGTCTTCTATTCTGACTATGTCAATGAATACTTCTGTTCCTGAGAAGAGTATTGACTTTATCAATAGTTTAATTCATAAATACATTGAACAAAATTTAGATGAAAAGAATAAGGTTGCAGAAAATACAGTAGCATTTATTGATAGGCAGCTTGAGATAATTTCTGATTCATTGAATAATAAAGAAGCTAATTTAGAGGATTTTAAATCTTCAGATCAAATGGCAAGTTTGAGTATGGAAGGCCAAATGTTGATTGAAAAGTATAGTGAAATTGAAACAGAAAAAGCTGGCTATGAAATAAGGCAACAATATTATGATTACTTAAAAGGTAGCCTTAAGAATAAAGATGGGAAGAATTTGGAAAATTTAATAGCACCTTCTGCTTTTGGAATTCAAGATTTGATTATTAATGACTTGGTTAGAAGGTTGATTGATCTAAATCTAAGTAAGAGGAAGCTTGTTCAAGATGGCAATACAAAAAGTCCGTTAATAGTCCAGATTGAAAGCGCAACAGACGACCTAACGAGGACGCTAGAAGGGAGCATTAATAATTTGTCAAAGGCAAATAAAATTGTTTTAAACACATTAACGAAAGAGCAGAAGAGATAAGTACAAGTGCAAGACGATTACCTAATTCAGAGCGGAGGTTGGTGAATTTAAATCGACTGTTGAAATTGAATGAAAACCTTTATCTCTTTTTGATGGAGAAACGTTCCTCGGCGGCGATAACGATGTCATCCAATACAGCAGATTGTAAAGTGATTGAACCTGCTATGTTGAATCCTCTTCATCCTATTTCTCCCAATAGGAAGATGATCTATATGATTGCAATTATCATAGGTATATTTATGCCTCTTGTGTTTTTTACTGGGAAAGATTTTTTAAATGATACAATTAGAGGGAAAGATGAATTAGAGTCGGGCACTCAAGTTCCAATCATAGGTTCTGTTCCGAAAATGATGATAGAAGGGTCAGGTCTGGTGGTTTTTGAGAGGCCTAAATCAGCCATTGCAGAAGCGTTTAGAATGATTCGATCAAACCTATCCTTCTTTCAGGGAAATAAGTATCCTTTTGTTATTTTAATAACCTCTTCTGTTGCAAAAGAGGGGAAAACTTATTGTGCTCTAAATCTAGCATCCATATTGGCATCATCTGGAAAAAAGACGGTAATCCTAGGTTTTGACTTAAGAAAACCTCAGCTTCATAATTACTTAGGTGTTGAGAATGGTAAAGGAATTAGTAATTATATAGCAGGACGTGCAGAAATAGATGATATTTTATTGTCAACTGCCGAGAAGAATCTATACTTGATTAATTCAGGAGCTATTCCCCCTAATCCTGCAGAACTTTTGATGGAAGATCGTACGAAACAATTGATTCAGAAATTGAAAGAACGATTTGATTATATCATTATGGATACTCCACCTGTTGGTATTGTAACAGATGCATTGATCTTGAAAGATGAAGCAGACATGAATTTATTTGTAGTTCGACAAAATTATTCGAAGCGTGAATTTTTAAATAACATAAATGATTTATACACGAGTAATCGTATGAAAAATTTAAGTGTTTTATTGAATGATGTGGAATTAAAAAGCAACTATGGATACGGTTACTATGAAGAAGATAATAGTAGTTTGGGTGGAAAGATTAGGAAGAAGGTAACAAAAGCCTAGGTATCCAGTGTTTCACATTCATGAAGATAAAAAAAGTCTAAAGCTTTTAAATCAATTGTAAAGGAATTATTAGTCAAAATATCAAGCTATTAATGTTTCATCGTATCCTAATATCCTATATTAACTCAGGAGGATTCTCAAAAAGTGATTTCTTTCTAGGATTAATATTTCCTTTTTTGGTGTTTCAAAAGAATAGCAAGAGGTTGATGTATTTGTTCAGGCAAGAAAAGGATTTTGAAATAGATTCTTCAACAAAGTTATCTGTACAGGTAGAATTGTATCAAGGAACAAATCCTTATGTGAAAAAGATGATGGCTCAGCTGAAGGGTGAGTTAAAAGAAGACCTTTTTGGAGCCTATTTACATGGGAGTCTTGCAACACAAGAAGAAATCCTATATAGTGATTTCGATGCATTGGTAATATTGAATGATACTGTTTTTGAGAATGAAAAAAGATTGTCTAAAGTTGCTTTGAAGTTAAATCGCTTGCAAAAAAATATGTACGATTTTGATCCACTTCAACATCATGGATGGTTTGTATTAACAGAATCAATGCTAAAAAACTATCCGACTGCTTATTTTCCAATAGAATTATTCAAGCATTCGGTATCTCTTTTAACCTCGGAAGGCTTGAGATTTGACATTTCTTACGATTCAAATGAGATAGATTTTGAAACGCCATTTTTGCAGTTATCGAATGAGCTTTTGAAAAAAGTACAGTATAATTATAGGCCTAAAAATAGTTTTGCATTGAAAAGCTTTTTAAGTGAATTTATGTTATTGCCCTCTTTTTACCTTCAATTAAAAAATAAGAAAGCAATATATAAAAAGGAAAGCTTCGAGTTGGCACGAAAAGATTTCTCAGATAAAGAATGGAATATTATGGATCAAGTGTCAGAAATTCGAAAAGAATGGAACTATGAAATCTCTGTCACTCAGAGAAATCTATTATGTCACAATAATTCAGTTGTTAGAAAGTTATCGAGAAAATTTGCTCCAGAGATTTTAAATTCAATTGCCGAAAAGTTAACGGATGAATTCTATGCCGCAATGAGTAGTTTAGTACTTTCAATGCAAACCAATGTCAAATCATTATAAATAATGACGTATCAGTTCTTAGGTATACCTGAATACGTAGCTCCTGAAGTCTATGAAAAGACAATAGATAAAATTGTAGATTCATTAAAGGGAGAAGATTCGATTCGGTCTATTTATCGATTAGGAAATGTGAATCATCCTGGGATATCTGATATTGATATTGTTGTACTTTTTAAAGATGGGAATAAATGCTCGCTAAATCCTGTTGAGTTCTTGAATGCGGATGATAAATATTTGGTGACGCATGAGTTATTTGGCGCCTCTGAAGATCAATTCAGAAAGGTTATACAATACAGCTTTTGGGACAATTTAAAATGTATTTGGGGAGAACCAATAGAGTTAGGCCCTGATCAACTTGTACTTTCAAATAAAGAGGAAGTATTTTATAAAAGACAGGTAGGATTAGAGTTTTTGCAAAAGAATTATATAGAGCTGAGTGTACAAAAGAAATATGGAGTAATTAAACTCAGAAGCTTAATTCAAGAGATTAAAGGAGTTAGATATGACTTGGATTTTTTAAATATTCAAAATTTAGCCATCAATAAGTGTATGGATCATTTTCTGGATCGCTTAGATAATTGGTTTGAAGAGTCATTTAATCCAAAAGAATTTAGTCAGTGGTTAGATCAATATCATAAAGCATTGGAAGAAGCCATTATTTATGTAAATGAGAAAGATAAAGTGCTTTGGGTTCCTAGAGAAGGAGATTTAACCTACGGAAGAAATATTGTTCTTAAAAAGGGAGAGCAACTTCAATGTAAAACAGAGGGGACTTTTTTCCCTGCTATATTGCTTTCAAAGAACAAGAGAGTGTATAACGCTCATCAACGATTGAATCGCTTCGAGATCACGATGAAATATAGCTCCGAAGATGCTGACGGATTAAACTTAAAACGATTTAAAGCATTTGAAATTCATAAATTGGAGAATCGAGAATGTTTTCCACATTTCGGAGCCTTGATGACTAGTTTAGCAAGTCAATTTATACCTTAGATTTTAGAATTGAAAGTCCTACACATTATATGGAATGCAAAGTTTGGTGGAATCGAAAAGATTGTATACGAACTTGCCGAAGAGCAGTTGATTTCGAGCGAGGTAACTCCAGCTGTTCTAATTGCGAAAGAAGAGGGAGAGTTTTTGGTGAAATTTAGGGAGGCTGAATTTTCAAGCTATTTCTTAAACTTTAAGAAAGGTTTAGACTTAAAGTTTTCCAATTTCAAGAATGCTTTAGGACTCTTCCAAAAGTATGATGTGTTGCATCTTCATTTCTTTAACCCAATATTGGCTCTTGCAGCGTATTTATCAAAAAAGAAAATTGTTTATACGGAGCATGGGAATTTTGGATTTGGTAGAAAAGAGAAAAAGTCAGACCGTTTATTGAATGCTTTGAAAAAGAGATTTTTAAATTATTCTATGGTCTCTATTACTTATAACTCGAACTTTACAAGACAATATTCAGAAAGGCATTTAGGGCTTTTTAATCACCCTAGAAGTTCCGTTGTGACTAACGGAATTAACCTTTTGGTATATTTTAATACAAAGGAATTAGGGCCTCAACAAAAAGAATTTCAATTACTGAAAGAGCAATTGAAAGATAAGTTTGTGATTGGTACTTCTTCAAGGTTTGCGGGTTTCAAACGAATTGATCGCTTAATTGATGCCTTTAATAAAATCCCGAAAAATGATCAAACTATATTGCTCTTGGTGGGAGATGGAGTTTTGATGCCAGTTCTTAAAAAGCAAGTAGAAGCATTAAATTTGCAGCACCAAGTCATTTTTACAGGTTTTGTAGATAAGATCAGATATTATCAGGATTTGATGGATGTATGTGTGTTTCCTTCGGAATCAGAGCCTTTTGGTTTGGTTGCAGTAGAGACTTTATCCCTAGGAAAACCAACAATTGTATTTCAAAGTGGAGGAGGATTGGTAGAAATTGTAGAAGGAATCAATATGAAAGATGTGGTAGCTGATGAAAGTCATTTGGTAGAAAGAATGGAATATTATAGAAGACATAGGGAAGAAATAGAGCTATCTAAAAAAACTAGAATTGAATATTCTAAAGGGTTTAGCATAAGTTCAGTAGTAGATGAATTAGTGCCCATTTATCAAAAAAAACAATAAGATGTGTGGCATTAGTGGTTTTTTTAATTATTCGAATGGCTCTATTCAAAATGGAGAAGGATTGATTCGTAAAATGAATGGAGTCATGGAGCACCGAGGCCCTGATGATTCAGGAGTTTGGGCAAATGAGAAGAGGAATGTATTTCTTGGACATCAGCGGTTAAGTATTTTGGATTTATCTAGTGCTGGACATCAACCAATGCATTCTAGTCAATGTACCAATACAATCGTTTTTAACGGAGAAATTTACAATTATAAAGAATTAAAGAAACAGTTAAAAATTAATGACTTTCAATCGAATTCAGATACTGAAGTATTGTTGGAGTTATACGCTGAAGAAAAAAAATCATTTCTCTCAGAATTAAGAGGCATGTTTGCTTTTTCTATTTGGAACGAAGAAAAACAACAATTACGGCTTGCTAGAGATAGAGCCGGCCAAAAACCACTTTACTATACCATACAAAATGAAATTTTTGCCTTTTCATCTCAATTGAAAAGTCTTTTTGAATTACCATGGGTAAAAAGAGAGTTAGACGAAGAAGCGTTGTATCATTTCTTGACCTTTAATCATTTAGTTCCACCATTTACCATGTTTAAGGGGATTCACAAATTTGAACCTGGACATGAAATGATCGTAGGAGAAGCTGGGATTCTTTCTTATAAACCCTATTGGAAACTTGATTTAGCACCTACGGTAGAAAAATCAAAAATCTTAGAAGATAAAGTTTATGAAGATTTAGAACGTTCGGTAGAATATAGAATGATAAGCGATGTTCCGGTGGGAGCATTTTTAAGTGGTGGCGTAGATTCAAGTGCCATTGTAGCCATGATGAGTAAAAGAACGACGACGCCCATTAAAACTTATTCTATTGGCTTTGAAGGTCAATCTGATTATGATGAGTTAGCTTATGCAAGAGAGGTTGCAGAGTTGTTTGGAACAGAGCATATTGAAAAAGTAGTCAAAGCAGAAGATTTTAAACGCTTACTGCCGGAGATTGTCGAAATTTTTGATGAACCTATAGCAGATTCAACTTGTATTCCAATTTATTTTCTATCGCAATTAGCAAAAGAAAACGGTACTAAGGTGATTTTGACCGGAGATGGTGCCGATGAATTATTTGGAGGGTATTCCAATTGGATAAAATACAATAAAATATACCCCTATTACCAAGCATATGGAAAGCTTCCGAAAGTCTTTAGAAAAGGACTTAGTACTCTATATGGAAAGTACAATAAAGCATCACCAACGTATGAGATGTTGAAGCGTTCAGAAAAACATCAAGATTTTTTCTGGAGTGGAGCAAAAGGGTTCAAAGAAAGTACAAAAAATGACTTTTTAACTGATGGGTTTCTTTTAAGAACAGCAACATTTGATTCATTTTCTGTTATTGAAGATTTGAAAAAGGAATTTAATTCACTTAATCAAAAAGAGGAATCAGATTACATCAATTGGCTTTGCTTTACTGGACTTAGAAATATAATACCGAATTTATATGCGAATCGTTTAGATAAGCTAACAATGGCACACTCCGTTGAGGGCCGTTCTCCATTTTTGGATCACGACATCATACAAAATGCCTTTTCAATTAGAGGAGGTTTAAAGATAAGAGAGGGAGAAGCAAAATACATCTTGAAGAAGAGTTTGGAACGACTTTTACCGAATGAGGTTTTGTATCGCAAAAAGCAAGGATTCTGTGTTCCTTTAAAAGAATGGGGAACAGATATTATGGTAGAGTATTTAGAAGAGGAACTAGGCTCATTTTGTAGTACCGTGGACATTTTTAAAGAAGATAAGCTACGAGCTATTTTAGAGAAGGTAAAGAGCGGAAAGTCTAATAACATCAACATGCTTTGGACAATTTATTTCTTGATTCAGTGGTATAATAAGTGGATGAGAAATGAGTAATCAAAAGGTAGTCTTAGTTACGAATATTCCGAATCAATACAGAATTCCTTTGTTTAATGAACTTCATCAACAATTAAAGGGTAGTGGTAGTGAATTATACGTTGTTTTTGGAGCGATGGGTTACCAAAAAAGGAAGTCAATAATCGAGCTTTCTGAATGCAACTTTAATTACGAAGTACTTCAATCAGGTTTATTACATAAAGTAGAAAACAAAACAGGATTTTTATTTTACGCTGGGTTATTGTCAGTATTAAAAAAACTGAAAGCGAGTCGAATAATAGTGGCGGGTTACTCTTTGGCAACCATTAAACTCTGGAGCCGTAGTTTTTTTTGTAAAACAGATTATTTTATCTGGTCAGGTTCAATTGAAAGAGAAGGAGAACAAAAGAGTTTTTTAAGAAGCTTTCAGAGGAAGCTCTTAATTCGTAGAGGAAAGGCTTTCATTGCGTATGGATCATTGGCAAAGAAAAATTTTGAGGAATTAGGAGCAGAAGCATCCAAAGTAATTGCTGTTGGGAATACAGTGGATACTAATTTCTTTGAACAGCAAGTTGGGAAAATTAGAGCAGAATTGGTTTCTCAGACTAGGAAGCATTTGACTTATATTGGGTATTTGACTCCACGTAAAAATGTTCAACTTTTATTGTACGTCATAAAAGAACTTCTGAAATATAGGAATGATTTTATCTTAGAGGTAATTGGAGATGGAGAGAATAAAGAAGAGCTTGAAAAATATGTTGAACAGAATAATTTGGGACAATACGTTTTATTTCATGGTTTTCTTCAAAAGGAAGAATTGCCGAAGCATTTAGCGATTAGCAATTGCTTTCTCTTTCAAACTGATTTCGATATTTGGGGTTTGGTGTTAAATGAAGCGATGGCTGCTGGAATACCTTGTTTATCATCTGTAAATGCAGGAGCAACAGAAGACCTAATTGAAGAAGGAATTACAGGATTTAAAGTTAACTTTGCCGAAAGTAAGCAGCTAGCTGAAAAAATAAATTGGATACTAAATCACCCAACCGAAATGGCAGAACTAGGAAAGAAGGCAAGTAATTTTATTGCCTCAAATTATAGTCTTCCTAAATGTGCTGAGAGGATAATTTCAATATTGTAATTAGGATGACTTACAAGAATTGGAAAACATGGTTGCAGTGCTTACCTCTTTCTTTAAAGTGGTTTGTAATTCTTATTTTGATCCGACCAATTGTAGATATATTCTATTTTTTAAAAGAGATATCACCATTTCTGTCACCTTTATATATTATTGGAATTTTAACTCCTTTGTTAATTTTTCTGAGTCTCGTTTCAAGAGGTTTTCCTAAAAAATATAAATCGTTTGTAAGTGATTTTAATTATGGAGCATGGTCTACAATTGTCATCTTTAACTTAATCATTCTTTTTGCCTTTCAAGGTGGCTTTGGGGTAATAAGTGATGTATTACGTTATTGTACTCCCATCTTTTTGTTTTACTATATCCGTCATTTTATCCGCTCAAAGGCGGATTTAATTGGTGTGCTTCAGAGTTTTTATTATTCAGCGTTTATTCCAACAGGAATTTTATTGTATGAATTAATTTTTGAACCTATAAACCCCGAATATTTGTCTGAAAGTAGAGGGGGGGGGGCAAGAGTTCAAGGAGCCTATGCCGACATTATGAATTATGCAATCTACATAACTGGTGCATTCTTAATTCGTTGTTATTTCTTTTTAAGGTCAGTTCGTTTCAAACAAGTAAATACGAAGGTTCTCATTAACCTTGGAATTGTAATGGTAATCTGTTTTGTCGGTTTAATTAGTATTAAGCAAACTTCTTCTTGGGCTGTAATTATTTTTTTAATTGTCTTGTTTCTCGCTTTCAATTTGAATAACAAAAAGGGAGTTGTTTCCATTTTGTTGCTTTTGCCAATTTTTATAATTGTTGGACAATTAGTCTTTAAATCGAAAATTGAGCCATTAATTGAGAAAGAGTATAGTGTAATTGAAGGAGACGCAGGTATAGAACGATCTTTTAATGGACGTATGACTCGTTGGGTCAAGTATTTTAATATTTGGTTTGAAGAAATGCCAATTTCAAGTAATGCTTTTGGGAGTGCTTTATCGGGTCATGAAAAAGTTCCTGTTATGATAAGTGGAGGGATGCACAGTGACTTTGTACGTATTATTTTTCTGTCAGGAGTTTTAGGTCTGGTATTCTATCTAATGTTCTTTTTTAATCTGGCAAATAGGGTTAAAAGAGTTCCTGTACCTGAAAGGTTTTTGATTTGGGGAGCAATCGGTTCTGTATTGCTTTATTCAATTTCAACAACTCCCTTATTATATACTCCATTAATTTATTGTGTTTACCCCATATTTGCATACGCAGCGCTGCCTAAACCATTGTTAAAAAAATATGGCTAAAAAGAAAATTTTAATTGTAGGGAAATTACCTCCACCATTTATTGGCCCTGCTATAGCAACCAATATTATTTTGAATTCTGAACTTAAAAATAGCTATGAGTTACTCCATGTGAACACAGCCGTAAATAAAACGGTAGAAGAATTTGGTAAAGGAAAGTGGGATAAGGTAGGTAAGAATATTGCGATTTATAAAAAGTTATTTCACCTACTTCGTAGAAAAAACCCAGGCTTAATACTAATTCCAATTAGCCAAACAACTTTGGGATTTTTGAAAGATTCTGTATTTATTTTACTAGCATCTCTTTTTTCTTCTAAAATTCTTTTGCAACTGAGAGGGAGTAATTTTAAAAACTGGATGAAGTCCGCCAATATCTTCACTCGTACTTTTGTCCGATTTTGTTTCAATAGAAGCCAAGGAATGATTGTTCTTGGTAATAATTTGAAACACTTGTTTGAAGAGTATTATCCGCTCGAAAAGATTCATGTGATTCCTAATGGATGCGATATTTTCATTCCTGAACCGAATCAACAATTTGATAAAATTCAACTACTCTATTTTGCCAATTTCCTTCCGGCCAAAGGGATAAAAGAAGTATTACAGGCATTATTGCTATTAGAACAAGAAGGTATCAATAACTTTGAATTAACCGCTGTTGGTGCATGGGATAATGACATTTACAAAAAGGAATGCATGGACTTGTTGAAGCATGGAGAAGTTTCCGCTACTTTTCACGAACCGATGAGCGGAACAACAAAGTGGCAAACATTTGCCAATGCGGATATTTTTCTTTTTACTCCAAACAAACCTGAAGGGCATCCTTGGGTAATTGTAGAAGCTCTCTCTGCCGGATTGCCTATTATTTCCTCTGATCAGGGAGCAATTGTTGAATCGGTGTTGGATGGAAAGAACGGTTTTATTGTAGACCCTACTCATATAAAAAATATAGCTGAAGCTTTGAGGCTGCTCTTAACGAGTTCTGAAGAAAGAAATGAATTTGGAAAAAATAGTAAAGCTCAATACCTCAATAAATTCACAGAAAGGCAAATGGTGGAGAACTTTACGAGGGTATTCGAGAACGTTTTAGTTTAGACCTTCTCTTACTTACCAAAAAAGAAAAATAAATCAACAAAAGAATCACTGAAGTATTAAAAGTATAATACCAGAGATTGTATTTTTTATTATCGGAATACTCGTCTGCGATAAGATAGTTGATTCTCAATTTATTTAGGAACGAACGTAAAAATCGAGAATTTTTTCCATAAATTTATTTTCTTGCTTAGAAATAGAGTGGGGCTATTATGTAAAAATATGAGTTGACAACTTTCGTTTGGGGGTTACTAAAAGCTGAAACAGCAAAGTCGGTGCAGTTTCTTTTAAAAAAGAAATAAAGATCTTGCTTGGCGATATTATATCCATTAAATTGTATGATAGAAACAGTTTTGTAAAATCTTGCATAATCAGAGGTTAAGATAACTTCTCTTAACTTTAGTGCAGAATACGGTTTATCATTTTTATAGAATACCGCAGAATTTCTGATGTCAACAAGTACCCATTGTTGCAAATGATTCAACCATACTTCTACCATGGTATGTTTACTATTACCATAACCGTTTTTATTAATAAAATGTACTTGACGTACTTTGAAGCCATTCATTTGAGCTAAAAAGATGAATAATATCGCATCATTATAGCAACTGTCCTTTTCCGCTTTCTTTTTATATTGTTCAATTAATAATTCAGGATATTCGGGGCTGAATTTTGCATAGTTTTTTATTATAAAAACAGGGGCATAATAGTTCTATGTAAACCATTTCAGAAAGGCTTTTAATTTATATTCGTTATTTTTTATTAACTCTTTTGTAATAAAAGCTTTATGCCTATCAGCAATTGCAGCATCTTTGAAATGCTACATTAAACCATTTGTAGTGTTCAATTCCGCTAATAGTGTTTTATCTAGTAATTATTTGTGTTGGAATTAAAGCTTCTCTTGACCGATGAGCATCTATTAAGATGTAAATAATATGGAGTGAGGCAATTGCAATTAACGTAGAAAATCGGCTTATTTTTTTCATAATCATTACAGCTACAAATTAAACGAATTGATGGAAACGTTTAGTAAGGTTAAGTTAAAATTTAGTGTTTACAGTATGTCCTTACTTTAAAACCTCAAGAGTTTAAAAAGTGAGAAATACTACTCAAGAAATATGTTTAAATAATTGTTTTATTCTTTGTTTTAAACCTTATAAATAACCTTTATAGTTTTAGATTTGTAACATTGCGCAATTCTAATATAAAATTAAAGCAATAGTTACATATTTTGATTTATTTATGATTACGATAACAAAACCATTTTTTCCACCTGTTGAAGATTATCAGAGTTATATAAATAAAGTCTGGAAAAATAAATGGTTAACAAATAATGGAGATTTAACGCAGGAATTGACAAATAAATCGAATAAGAATTTAAGTGTTAGTTGTTTAGTTCGAATGACCAATGGGGTATTGCCGATTCAAATTACTCAGAAGTTATTGGCAAATGAAGGTGAAGTGATAACGACCCCATTTTTATATGTAACCACAACATCTTGTCTTGTATGGGAAAAATGCACACCTATTTTCGTTGATATTCATCCTGAATATTTAATGATAGATGATTCTAAAATTGATTGTACGTTAAAATTTAAAAAAAAATCAAAAAATCAAGTGTTGAACTACATTTTATAAAACGTCTGACTTTAAATACAAGCAATTCAGTGAGAGTTTCGTACCATATTTGTCCATAATAGATGTTATGATGTTTAACTCTAGAGAGCAAATAATAGAATATTTAGAATCTGACTATAATGAATTGATTGCTACAAATAATTATTAGATAGAATAATTGCAAATCAAATTGGGACTTTTTAAGATATGATTAATACTAAAGATTATAATATGAAATTGAATGATACGGAAGATTACCAATATTCGTATGGGTTTGATGTTATGCATCCATTTGTGATAAAATCTTTTAAACCATATTTTAACAAAGGGAACTTGCTAGAGTTGGGTAGCTTCAAAGGGCATTTTACAAAACGGCTAACATCATCTTTTTATGATATCACTTGTGTGGAAGCTTCAGATGAAGCCATTGAAATAGGAAGAAGTTCGTTGGGAGGAAAAATAAATTCTGCCATAACGCCTGCAGGAAAGGAGTATGCGCACCATATTACATATACTTTAGATATTTTGGAAAGAGATGCTAAAGCAGTAGACTTAAGGGTGGTATATAGATCAGGAGTTTTCTTTAAAACCTTGGCAAATTTTCAATGGGACAGATTACTTGAAACTGACATTATTTCAAATGAATACCTTGAAGGCTGTTTTCAGTTAGGTAAACAATACCCAGATTTATGTTCTAGTATTTTTTTAACGTGTGAAAAAGGATAATGATTTATACTTTTAATTCGTTATGATTAAAAATATCTATTACATATCTCCTCGCGATATGCGAAAAAATAGATCTGATGCAGTGCATATTATGATGTGCTGTAATGCCCTTGCTATGCATGATGTTAATGTTGAGCTGGTTACGCCTGAAATTAGACGTAGCGGTTATGATGTTAAATTTTCTGACATATTCGCTTTATACGGATTAAAAAAGACATTTTCTATTGTTGAGTTGCCTACTAAAATTAATGAAGAGATTAATAGCCGTTTAGAGTCTATGACAATTGTTTTTCAAAAAATAATTCACTTTTTTAAATTTTATTGGAGCAATAGAAAGAAATTTTCTGACAATGAAACCATTATTTATAGCCAATGCTATATCTCTAGCCTTCCTTATATTTTATTAAAAAAAATAGGTTTTGTATCCTCAAAGCTGGTGTTTACGGCAGGATCTATTAAAGAAACATCATTCTTACATAAATATGTCATAAGAAATTCTGACCTAATTATTGCCGGACTGAAGTACACCGTTGCTGATATAATAAAGTATACTGGAGTTAAGAAGGATAAGTTTATAGAAACACCCCTTGTATTTTTGTCTAATTCGATGTTAGGGAAAGAAGATCTTAACAAACAAGATTGTCGAGCAGAATTAGGTTTTTATGACGAAAAGCAATATATATTGTATGCCGGAAAAACTGGTGAGGGGATGAAAAACGTTGAATATTTTATTCAATGTGCAGAGCGATTAACAGAATTTGTTTTTGTTATTGTTGGTGCAAATAAAACATCAATGAAGCATTATTGCGAGATTAAACTAAAAAAAGAGATAAGCAATTTAAAAATCATCCCATTTCTACCTTTACCTGAATATAGTAAATACGTAAAAGCAGCGGATTTGTTGGTAGATTACTATGAATTAAGTTATTATAATAAGTATTATCTTGGTCCTGGTAAGTCTAGTTCTTACTTTAACAGTAAAAACCCTGTGTTGTTTTCAGACCTTCCTTCCCTGCGTCACTTATTTCCGGAAGATATTGTCTTCTTTGTAGAAGCTGACAACCCTTCGCTTTTAGCACAAAAAGTGGAAAGTATTTTAGCTGATAAAGAGGAAATGAAATTAAAGTCCGAAAGGGCATATAGCTATGCTCAAAAGCATAGTTTTGAATATACTATGGGGAAGGTGTTAGGCTTTTGTCAATCAAAATTATATGACGTTAGTTAAATCAAAAATTATAAAAGGTGGATTTTATTTAACGCTAGTTAATGCTTTGTCGCAATTATTGGCCATTGTAGTTAATATTGTATTAGCTCGTCTATTGTTACCCGAAGATTTTGGACTTGTTGCCTTGACAATGACCTTTATTGGATTTATTCTTTTGTTTACTAACATGGGGTTTGGAGCCTCTATTATTCATGAAACAGAAATCTCGCAGCAGAAATTATCGTCCATCTATTGGTTAAACTTTGGACTATCAATTATCTCTTTTATTATTATTATATCTACATCTCAATTTGCAGCCGATTTTTACGATGAACAACAACTTACCTCAATCGTTTATTTTGCAGCTATCAATATTTTAATAACTCCCTTTTTTATAACGCATTATAAATTACTGGAAAAAACTTTAGAGTTTAAAACCATTAGTAAGATTAATCTTTCTGCGACTATTATTGGTGCTTTAGCTGCTATTGTTGGAGCTTATATAGGCATAGGAGTGTATGCGCTAATTTTACAATCTTTTGTGTCTACAATAGTTAGGTTAATCCTTGTGTTGTTCTTTAAAAAGTAGAAGCCAAACATATATTTCAACTTTAAAGAAATTAAAGAAATGGCATGGTATTCTTTAAAGTTTAAAGGCTCTAATGTTGCTTTTTACTTTGAAAGAAATATAGATTATTTGATTTTGGGTAAATTTTTTACTAGCGTTACTCTTGGTCATTATGCCTTTGCTTACAACATCATGTACACACCCGTCAAACGTATTTCTTATATATTTAGTGAAGTTTTATTTCCTTCGTTTTCTTCTTTTAAAAATGATAAAGAAAAGATTATGAAAGGTTATTTTAAATCGATACAATTAATTGCAATGGTTTCTATACCTGCAATGACCATTCTTGCATTTAATGCTGACTTAATCATTCATACTGTTTTTGGGCACAAATGGAATGCAGCAATTCCTATTGTAAGAATTTTATGTTTTGCTGGTGCTATTCAATCTATTAGTCAATTTGGGACTGTTATTTTTTCAAGTATTGGAAAACCAGAAGTTGAGCTATATGTGTCAATTGGAAGAACAATTTTAACAGTTTTAGCAATAGTTGTTGGCGTGCAGCATGGAGTCCTATGGGTAGCCTATTTATTAGTTATGGCAAAAGCGATTTCGTATCTATTGTTCTTAGTTGTTTTAAATCATCACATATCATTTTCATTAAAACAGTTAGTGACAAGTTTAAAGGGGGCAATTATCACACTTTTAGTACTTAGCATTACCTATATATTATTTTATTTTAATCATTTAAAAGTTGAAGCATGGTTGCTTCTAGGATTGATGATGTTGATGTCTCTGATGCTTTTATATGTATTTCAAAAGCAAACAATTATGGCTATTTTTAAAGTTATAAAAGAAGGGTAATACTTAGATTATTAGTGAATTATGTGCGGAATAGTAGGGTATATCTCGAATAAAGATCGGGATTCAAAGAAAATGTTAGAGGTTCTTCATCACCGAGGACCTGATAGCGAAGGTGTGTTCGATTCTGAACTTGCCAATAAAAAAGTTTTCTTAGGTCATAAAAGGTTGAGTATTATCGACCTCAGCGAAGGGGGGAATCAACCCATGTTGAGTGAAGACCAACAAATAGTTTTGACCTTTAACGGAGAGATTTACAATTTTTTAGAGTTGAAGAACACCGTTTTAAAAGGACACGGTTTTAAATCAAATTCAGATACAGAAGTACTTTTAAAGCTCTATGAGTTAAAAGGGATTGATTTCTTAGAGGAATTAAATGGAGATTTTGCTATCTCGATTTTGGACAAGAACATTCAAAAAATGTTTGTTATTCGAGATCGAGTAGGAGTAAAGCCTTTGTATTATTTTTCTAACAGCCAGGATTTTATTTATGGCTCAGAGATAAAGAGCATTTTGTCGGCAGGAATAAAGGCCGAATTGAACAAAAAATGTTTACAGCAGTATTTTACTTTTAAATACGTACCGGAGAACAATACCTTATTTAAAGACATTTATCGAGTTCCTGCAGCCCATTATCTAACTTACGATTTTGCAACAGAATCAATTAGCAAAACAAAATATTGGGAAGCAAAATCTAATGCTAATTATTCGAGTTTAAATTATTCAGAAGCAAAAGAAGCAATTTATGAATTGATAGAAGATGCTTGTAGAATTCGTTTAATCTCAGATGTGCCTGTAGGGACTTTCTTTTCTGGTGGATTAGATTCGTCTATTATTGCCCATTTTGTAAAGGGAAATAAAAACATAATTCATTATTGTGCAGGAAAAAACGAGAAAGATTTAAAGAAGGAAGGAACTACTTCAGACAGTTTTTATGCTAAGAAATTGGCGGAAGAGTGGGGTATGAATTTGGAGTTATTAGAAATAGGTGGAAAGAAACTCTCTCAAGAATTAATACGAAAAACAGTAGAATTTAGCGATGACATTATTGCAGATGGATCTCAGATTCCTTCTTATCTTATTACTCAAAAAGCTGCAAAGAAGAGTACTGTTATATTATCGGGAATGGGAGCAGATGAGCTATTCCTAGGTTATGCGGGGCATCAATTGTTACTGTTAGATAAAGGGCTTAATTCATTGCCAAAGAGGATAACAAAACCCTTATTTAAAGGCTTTGCATCTCTAAATGTGGGATCAGGTTCATTTAAGGCATACAAAAGATACTTGCAGAAATTAGGAAATTATAATAGTTACGGTAACGAACGTTTTGGAATGTACAATGTCGTTGGCGACTTTGAAAGTTCTACTATTATTTTAAAAGAAAAATCTAAAACAATAATTCCAATTTTGGGATCTTATTTTCCTGAAGGAGAAGATGCATTTGATGGACTTAAAAAGTTTGAATGGAATAATTTTTTAATCAAAAACTTACACTATACGGATCGAATGAGCATGGCTAATTCGGTTGAAAATAGAGTACCCTTCTTAGATCATAGAATTGTGGAATTTGCCTCTAGTATACAACGCTCGTATAAACTAAGTAATACCGGTAAAACGAAGCGAATTTTAAAAGATACTTTTTCATCACATTTGCCAAACTATGTAACCAATAGAAGAAAAGCCGGCTTTGGTATGCCGCTTAGAAGTTTGCTAAGTGAAAGACAACACCTCAGTAAGTTACTTGATGTTGACTTTTTTAATAATTTTGAAGATTTTTCAATAGAAGGTATAGAACTAACTATTGATCAGCATATGAAAGGTATAAAGGATAATTCCGCTCTAATTTATGCCTTAATAACCTTTCAGGAGTGGTACAAAATGTATATAAATTAATTATGGAACAGCTTACACAAAGTTTGAAGGATGGGAATATGCAGTTGATGGAAGTTCCTTTTCCAGCTTTATTACCTGGATATATATTAGTTCGAAACCATTATTCAATTATTAGTCCAGGGACAGAAGGAAAAACGGTTAAGGATGCTAGATTAAGCTACCTTGGAAAAGCAAGAGCTCGTAAAGAAGAAGTTAAAAAGGTAATTACTTCGGCCAAAACATTTGGAGTAATGAAAACATATAACATGGTCATGAATAAGTTAGAAGCTTATTCGCCATTAGGTTATAGTTGTGCAGGAGAAGTTATCGCATTGGCCGATGATGTGACAAACTTCCAGATTGGAGATTTTGTCGCTTGTGGCGGAAATACAGCTGGGCATAGTGAAGTGGTTGGCATTCCTTCTAACTTATGTGTGAAGGTAAAGAAAGATATTTCTTTAAAAGATGCTGCTTTTACAACTATGGGAGCCATTGCCCTTCAGGGAGTACGTCAGTCAGAATTAAAACTAGGAGAATCTTGTTTGGTCATTGGACTTGGCATAATAGGTCAATTGACCATGCAATTGTTAGACGCTGCAGGAATTAAAGCCATTGGAATAGACATTGATGCCAATCAAGTACAAGCTGCTAAAATCAAGGAAACAGATTTGATTTTTAATAGAAATCATCCAGATTTAGAAAATATAATTGCTAATGAAACAGGAGGTTTTGGTGTAGATTCAGTTATCATTACAGCGAGTACATCCTCTTTGGATCCAATTGAATTTGCTGGAAATGTTTGTCGTAAAAAAGGGAAAGTGATTATTGTTGGAGCTGTACCAACAGGCTTTTCAAGGAAAAATTACTTTAAGAAAGAATTGGATTTAAGAATGTCCTCCTCTTATGGGCCCGGAAGATATGAATCGAATTATGAGGAGAAGGGCTTAGATTATCCAATTGGATTTGTGCGTTGGACAGAGAACAGAAACATGCAAGCTTTTGTTGAACTAATCGGTTCAAATAAAATAGATTTAGCTCCATTAGTTTCTCATGAATTTGATTTTAAAGACGCACCTAAAGCCTATCAGCTTATCCTAGATAAGAAAGAAGTGATAGGGGGAATGGTTCTGAAATACGATTTAGAAAAAGAGTTAA
>JAESST010000495.1 GCA_016763995.1 Flavobacteriales bacterium
AAATAAAGTAATTGGAGAAAATAACATTATTACGGATATTTATCATGTATATAAAGCCTGGTATAAAGGGAAGAAAAGAGTTGAATTTGGAAGAGAAATTACTTCCAAAACAGATATAGGGGATTACATTATTCAAGATGACGGAGATATTACAGCCTACGCACAAGAAAGCGTAGAACTTTATCCGGGATTCGATGCGCAATACGGATCAGACTTTCATGCGTATATCGATGAAGATAGTTTTTGTGAAAGCAGCTCAAGAATAAAAGAATCTAACAGCAACACCTCACTAGAAGAAACGATGGAAAAGGAAGTACTTGAACCTTTGAATTTGGGCAATAATTTAAGTATATATCCAAATCCAACTGATGGAGAACTTGTTATTATGACGTCTTTTATTCAGCACGGTTTTCTTGAGGTACTAGATATGCAAGGTAAAATGGTTTATTCTCAACGAGTATCTGAAGAAGAGAAGGTTTTACTAGACCTTTCTGCATTCAGGAAAGGAGTTTATTTGGTTAGAATTTATAATGATAATCAAGAAAAGAAAGGCAAAGTGATTATCAAATAGAATTCAGTTTCACTCATCTCAACAGGATTTTAAATTCATTGGCATTTAATGCAATGTGTTAGAAATAATACATTAAAAAAGTCTTAGTTAAACAGTATTGACTTTCTAACCTGCTCACCTTTTAGGGTGAGCAGGTTTTTTTATTCAAAAATGGACTTCCTACTAGAAGTTGGATAAATTTTCTAAGTCACATGTTTTTAACATGCTATTAATGTTTTTCAACTCACTCTCCTTAATAAATTTAAGTGGCCTGATTAGCATATCTGCTGAATTTCGTAAAAGGCTGTATGGAGTCGGATCGTTTATCAGATCAGTTGTGCTTGATTTACGAATAAAATCTTTCATTGTTGAGCCCATTTGAAGCTTGCAGAATTTCGCTATTTGTGTAAAATTCACTTCCGGGCTTCTGCACAAGTCTTCGTATTGGATAAAATAGACTCCTTTATTTTCTTTTGCTAATGTATGTAACATGTGATTGATGATCGCAACCGTGAGCACTTTACTCATGATGACATTGGATCTTGATTGTCCATCATCAATATGTTGTTTGAAATAAGATTTAATAACAACAGACTTGTCTGGAAAAAAACGTTGTAAAAAAGAATCCTCACAAATATGCTGTGCTTCTTTACGCCACATATGCGCTTTGGGCGTCCGGTAGTGCAGCAAACTGTCTACAGCAAATACAGGGTTTCTGGTGGTCATAATAATTGGTCCTTTCCAGGAGGAAACTAAGGCTTCACTGGCCATTAATGCATGCACTTCTTTAATCAAAATTTTACCCGAAGCTTGAGGGTTTAACTGCATTATATCTCTTTCCGCTTCGTGTAGTAGTTTAGATCCGTTAAAACAAGGAGATAGTAAAGATTGGTAAACACAGTATAAAGCATGTTCCTTGGAAAAATATCTAGTGTAGGGAGCTGAGCTGTGATCGTCGCGTAGAAAATAAGGTGTTTGATTTGTACTTTTTCCAAAAGGCAAGGGCGGGTGAATGTGGAACAGTGGTTCATTAAAAAATACCCTTACATTATCAGCATGGCTCAACACTTTGCTCAGCCATGAAGTACCACTTCGGGCAGGGCCTAACACCAGTACATTATTATCTGTTGACTCCTTTAGTGAAAGAAGTTCGGGATGTTGAGAATAAAATAGTTTGCGGTAAGCTTTATCTGTATTGGACAAAGTGGGATCTATACTAGCTTCTTTCTTTTGCATTATTGATGTACAGAAGTTAAATCACTATTTGGAACAACTGTTTCTGTAATAAGAGAACTTGCAAGTTCTACTACTTCTTTAAACCAATCGTCTAATCTCCATATTGAACCAAATTTAGCAATCAGATCTCGATCCGTTTCTAATTTAGATTTTTGCTGAAAAAATTGTTCTAATTCTTTTGCAATTTCTTCAGGGCTTGAAGCAATTTTTACAAATTGAGGAGCACGTTCAGCAAACCAAGAAGCCCAGCCTACCGGGGTAGATATCACAGGTATTCCACTTGCCAAGGCTTCAAAAAGCGTCAAAGGACCTGCTTCTAATCTTCCAGATATCACCAAACAATTCATTTGACGGTATAAATCAGGATAAGCCTCAATCGGGGTATTGTTCCTATTATACCAACGACATGTTATTCCCATGTCTATTATTTCCTTCTGAGTCCTTTCCAAGTCCATACCTACCAACATAATCTCTAGCTGATTTTTAGAGTACTCCATGCAATTAATTGCTGAAATCAGCCAATCTAATCTCTTTCCTGGATGATCTTTACCAACCCAACCTATCGTGAATCTCGGTTTCTCTCTATACGCTGGGCTAAAGGTTTTTAATGCACCTAATGGACGCTCAAGAATTGGATGTCCGGCGAATGAATAAGCTGCCTCACTCAAGATATTACGTTGTTCTGGGTGACACATGACTAGAGCTTTCATTTGATGAACTGCTCCTCTTGGGCCATCAGGAGAATAGAGACCTGATTGATGTTTTAAATCATGAGTGCAAACAACTGTTTTAGCAGGCTTGGGACTTAGCTTGCATTCAACAGTACGAATGGCTACCCATGCATCGGCTTCAATGATAGGTTTATCTGTGCAAATAACTGAAATGCCTGATAGCCTAAGTTTTGAAAAATGCAATTTCAAATCTTCAAATAGCCAACCGTAATTTTCACAATAAATATTAGTCTTTTTATCCATTGACTAAAAGGTTTTCATTATTCAATGGGACTAATTTCTTATTAAAGAATGTATTCAGGTAATTTTCAAGACGTAGTTTACTTTTCTCAAGATGGGGTGTACGGAAGTCGTATGCATGTTGGGTATAATAGTAATGAACAAATTTCCAGGCACTTTCCTTCTCGCTTTGAGTATAGTTGTAGAGGTATTCTCTGGCTTGGTCCAGATTTTCGGAATTTGTTTGAAATGTTGCCCATTTATAGTCGCAATCACCAAATGTAGCAACAGGTATTCCATGTATCAAACTTTCAAAGCCCACTCCTGAATTAATTAATAAGGTGCCTTTTGATCGAGAAAGTAGGGTATGGACGTTCTCATCAAATTCACGAATTAAGCCCTTTGATTTCTGAACATAATTTTTTACAAGCTCCATACTATCTGGAAGTAGAAACTTTCCTGAAGGATGGTGTTTGAAAACGAGTGATTGATTTCTTGCCATAGCCCATTCCGAAACAGTTCTGATAAATTCCATGATTGAAATAGGTGAATGTTGCTTCAATACATAATCCCCTTCTGTTTGCAGTGGTACAAAAAGATAATCATTGGGAAGATCAGTAATATCTCTTAGTTTAGGTTGAGGATGTTTTGATTTTCCGGTAAGAATAAGCTCCGAAGCCAAAGAAGCGCAAAAAATGCTTGCCTCATTGGTATTTGAATCTTCAAAATCTGGGCATTCTTGCATCTTACTATGACTTGCTCCCCATCCCACTTCGTCGACCGTAAATAGATTTCGACAATGACCTCCTATATAAAAAAGGTCCCCATCAACTTCTTTTTTGGTTTCATGCCAGTATATTTTAAAATCAGCCTCATCCTTGCCTTTATCTTTGTTCTTATTTGAAGCTTGAAGAATTAGCTCATGGCCTCCTTTCATTAGGAAATCATTGAAAATAAATTCAAAATGATCTAAATCATCTGAAACACATTCTGCTTCTGGAAGATCAATAACCTTTCCTGAATTACTATCCACTTTCGCTTTTTTACTTCTATTTCGAATAAATATTTTTGACATAATTATTCGGAAGAATTTTGTTGCTTGAAATTGGCAATTTGCATTTCGTATTGTTTCATATATGAACGTGCCATTTCTAAATAATGAAAATTTTGCATTGCATGGGCGCGGCAATCTGCTGAACGAATGTTTTCTATCTTCTCTATGGCTGCAATATAGTCTTTAATTGTGTTGCAAATAAAGCCTACCTTCTCTGTAACTAACTCTTTACAAACAGCTACGTTACTGGCAATAACTGGGGTCCCCGACATTAGCGCTTCAGCTACCACCAATCCAAAACCTTCTTTTTCTATTCTTGTTGGAAAAAACAAGGCTTTTGCCCTTGCAAGTAAACTTGCTTTTTCTTCACCACGAACATCTCCAACATACTCTGCACCTGATTCTTTACACAAATTTTCAACAAAGCTTATTATTTTTTGATTATTGGTTGTTCCGGCTACAATTAATCTTACACCACTTGCCTTACAAGCTTCTAATGCTATATCTAGCCCCTTTAACCACCAACGTCTTTCTCCACGGCCAAAACTTGAGATAAAAAGAAAGTAGTTTTCTTTTTCTTCAGAATAAATAAAGTCAGAAGGGTTTAATGCATTGTGTACATAGCGTTCATAGCCACATTGTTGAGCTAGAGAACGAGAAACATAAATAGAATTGGGCCCTAATATATTTCTATTCTCAATTAATGGGAAACTATGAACAGTTCTTACCCAAGGGATGCTGTCAGATTCAAGGTTATGCCAAATGTCTACATCTTCGCGAAACTCTGTTACAAACTGTAAAGAATCGTGAACGGAGTCGACCATTTTACCATCCGCGTAGTAAAAAACTTCGCAACCAAGCTCTGCAAGACCAAGTGCCAATAAATCGGTTAAATAAGCTGCAGCACCAGATGGTTCCTTAATGGGCTTAGCTCCCTTGCTTACCTGATTTAAGGCATATGGAAATTTTGAATAGAGGAGTATGCGCATTATTTTAATTCATTAAGTTTTTTAAATTCACTACTGTTGTTCATTTCCTTCTGTTTATCATCAGGAATTGGAATTCGGGCTAATAGACTTATCCCAGTGGTTAATCTTCCTCTAGATGGTTTCTTTTTAGGGTGACGAATATCACCATTCACATTTTCATTAGATTCAAATTTTTTGAAATGATCACTATATTCAATGTCTATGTAGTCACATATTTCTCTAATAATAAGTTCAGGATTTTCGCAAAAGTGTTCATAGGCAAATGTTTTAATGCCATGCTTTTTTAGTTCTTTTGAATAACGATTAATTTGTCCAAAGAAATAATCTGCATCCGGATAACCGTAAGAAATCCATACATCGATGGGATCTCTTACAAAAGCAAAAGCTTTAACTTCTAATTCTTCTGAAATCATTTCAAAATTTAACAACTTCTCAATGGGTTGCTTGAAAGTAGGAGGGTGCTTAAAAAAATTAATATGGGTCCAATCACGAATGATAAGAGATTGCTGATGTTGATGACAATAGCTTGTTAACTCCTTTCCTGAACCAATATAATCTTGTTTTTTTAACTGAATTCCATACCAGTTCTTTGCTTGTTCCCAGGGGCTTGTATAAGAATCGGCTTCTAACACTCCCCAACCTCCTCCTTCCGGGTTCACTTCAGATAACATTACTACTCCGGGTATACTACCCAAGCATTGGTTTAATAAAGTACCCCCTGAACGGG
>JAESST010000040.1 GCA_016763995.1 Flavobacteriales bacterium
AATTGAGAGCTTAATGCAATATGCAGATCAATTAGGAAGTGATTGTGCCTTTTTTATTCGAAATGAACCTGCTTTTGTCAGTGGAAGGGGAGAAGTACTGGAAGCAATTAAGTTACAGCTAGAGGGCTATTGTTTATTAGTGAACCCTAATATTCATATAAGTACAAAAGAAGCTTATCAAGCGATTGTGCCGAAAGAATCATCTATAAATCTAAAACAAGCGATATTAAAACCTAAAAAACAGTGGTCTACTTTGATTACAAATGATTTTGAGGAAGCATTGATGCCCAACTATCCTGAATTACAGGAATTGAGAAGAAAATTAGAAGAAATGGGGGCGTATTACGTTGCGATGAGTGGAAGTGGGTCTACTTATTATGCCTTCTTCGAGCAAGAGCCAAAGAATTTGAGTTTTGGTGATTATCAAGTAAAAGGCTTCTTTCTGTCTTAAGAAGGTTTACTTATTTCGGTGCTCTTTTAATTAGATAGAAAGCCAAAGCACCATAAACGAAGTTAGGAATCCACATGGCGGTCATAGGATCTAAGCTTCCATTGGTAGAGAAGGTCTGCGTGATTTTCATGAACATGATATAACTGAAACTCAATGCTAATCCAACACCTAAATGCATTCCAATTCCTCCTCTTACTTTTTTACTCGCAATGGCAACACCCATAAATGTTAAAATGAGGGTTGCAAAAGGAAAAGCAATTCTTTTGTGTTTCTCGATCTCTAAGTTTATAACATGTTTAGATCCTTTAAACTTCAATTTTTCAATTTCTTTATTTAATTCGAAATAATCTAAAATTGCGATATCAGCCGTTCCTCCACTAAATTCATAAGGGAACATGTTTAATACAGTGTCTTTAGAAAGTCCACGATTAATAATTTCATTTGTTCCGTTGATGTGTCTTTCGTAATAATTCTGTATGTTCCAAGCTTTTTTGGTGGTATCCCATCGAATGTAATCGCTAATCAACTTGTAGGTTAACTCTCCTTTGTCGTTGAATCTTTCCAGGCTAAACTTTACCCCAACATTAGTAGAAACAGCATAGCTTCCAATATAAGCAAAGTTGTTTTCGCTGAGCTGAAGGTGAATGTTTTTATCTTTGTTTTTTCGGGGGTTTTTAATGTAAGTATATTGAAATTCCAACATCTTAACATTACTCTTGGGAATTAAAAAGTTGTTTAAATAGAGTGACAGAACCCCAATTAAAATTGCTCCAATGAGGTAAGGATATAGCATTCTTCTAAATGAAATTCCGCTAGCTAGAATAGAAATAATCTCCGTATTACTTGCCATCTTAGAAGTAAAGAAGATAACAGAGATGAAGATAAATAATGGACTGAAAAGATTCGCAAAATAAGGAATGAAGTTGAGGTAATAGTCAAAAATAATAGCCTCGGTTGGGGCACTCTTTTCAATAAACTCATCAACGTTTTCTGAGAAATCAAAAACTATAGAGATAGAAATAATTAAGGCAATAGAAAAGAAAAAAGTACCTAAGAATTTCTTAAGAATATAGCTGTCAAGTTTTTTCATTTACAAACGTTCAGACATATTAACCACCATTTTATCTTTCCAAGCAACAAATGTTCCATCAATAATTCGTCTTCTAGCCTCTTTCACAAGCCATAAATAAAAAGCCAAGTTGTGTAGTGTTGCAATCTGTGATGCTAAAATTTCTTTTGAAACCATTAGATGTCTCACATATGCTTTGGTATAAAAAGTATCTACAAAGCTTTCTCCATCTGGGTCTAATAGAGAAAAATCATCTTTCCATTTTTGGTTTCTCATGTTCATGAAGCCATTCTTAGTAAAAAGCATGCCATTTCTTGCATTTCTACTTGGCATCACACAATCAAACATGTCAACTCCCAAAGCAATATTTTCTAGAATATTAGCAGGAGTTCCTACTCCCATTAAATATCTAGGTTTGTCTTTCGGCAGAATGTCGCAAACAATATCCGTCATTGCGTACATTTCTTCAGCAGGCTCCCCAACTGAAAGGCCACCAATCGCATTTCCTTCTCGCTCAAAAGAAGAAATTTTCTCTGCCGATTCTTTTCTTAAATCTTTGTATGTACTACCTTGGACAATAGGAAACAAAGTCTGGTTGTAATCATATTTAGCTTCAGTACTGTCGAAACGATCACAACAGCGCTTTAACCAGCGGTGGGTCATGTGCATTGATCGTTTAGCATAATTAAAATCACAAGGATAAGGAGTACATTCATCAAAAGCCATGATAATATCTGCTCCAATGATTCGTTGCGTATCCATACATTTTCAGGAGTGAAAAAATGTTTTGAACCATCAACATGAGAAGAAAATTTAACCCCTTCTTCCGTAATTTTTCTTCTGTGTGCTAAAGAGTATACTTGATAACCACCACTATCTGTTAAGAGAGGCCTGTTCCATCCATTAAATTTATGTAATCCTCCTGCTTGCTCTATTATATCTAAACCAGGTCTAAGGAATAAATGATAGGTATTTCCTAGAATAATTTGAGCTTCAATATCTTCAATTAACTCTTTTTGGTGGACAGCCTTTACAGTACCTGCAGTACCTACAGGCATGAAAATAGGAGTTTCAATTTCACCATGGTCGGTTTTTAACTTCCCAGCTCTCGCTTTACTATTTTTATCTTCGTGTTCTAAGGTGAACTCCATGCTGTTTTTTTGAAAAGAGCGACAAAGGTAATTAAAGCCTACCAAAAGAAATCTAACTTTATCCCGTGCAAATCACCCTATTTAACATTTCTTTCAATCTGCTTGAAGTTTCGCTGCTGAGTTTGTTTTGCATCATGGCATTCATTCAAATGTATTACTATCTCTTCTCTTTTAAGAAGCTAGTAAATTACAATTATAACAGGAGTTTAAGTAGAAAAGAAGCAGTTTCTGTCATTATTGCGGCAAGGAATGAAAAGGAAAACCTAGCAGCTTATTTACCGCTTATCTTGAATCAGAACCATGAAAATTTTGAAGTAATTGTCGTCAATAATTTTTCAACAGATGGCAGCTTCGAATGCTTGACTTCGTTTAGCCATAAAAGATTAAAGCTGATTGACCATAAAGGCAAGAAAGGAAAAAAGGCAGCCTTGCAAGTAGGAATAGAAGCAGCTAAATACGGTTTGTTATTGTTTACTGATGCAGATTGTAAGGTAAATTCAGAAGATTGGATAAGCTTAATGAGTTCTGGTTTTGAAACAAATACTGAATTCGTTTTAGGATTCGGAGCTTTTTTAAAGTCGGATACTTTACTCAATAAAGTTATCCGATTTGAAGGTCTGTTAAATGCAATCCAATACTTTTCGTTTACATTAAAAGGTTCTCCTTATATGGGGGTAGGTCGAAATTTGGCGTATCGAAAATCTACTTTTATAAAGGCCAAAGGTTTTGATCAGCATCAAAATGTATTAAGTGGAGACGATGATTTAATAGTTAACCAAATGGCTACAGCAAAGAATGTGAATATTGTTATAGACCAAAAATCACACATGACTTCTGAGGCAGAAACGAATTGGCTCTCCTTTTATCGACAAAAACGAAGGCAGTTAAGTGCAGGTGTATATTATAAGCCACAGGATAGATTGAAATTAGCAGTTTTTGGTGCAAGTAACTTTTTATACTATCTATTGTTGGTAAGTCTCCTCTTAAGCTCACCACATACTCTTTTTATTTTTGGAATCTTTGTATTGAAGCAATTTTGCGAGTACCTTGTGGTTGGAAAATTGTGCCAAAGACTTGAGAATATAGATTTAGTAATATGGCTTTTAATTATTGAGCCAATTTACTTGATAGTAATAACGATTGCAGGAGTTTCGACATGGTTTCGGAAAGTAGATAGATGGAAGTAAATAAGAATTTTTCTAAGAAAGCAAGTGAAGACTATGATCTAGTTCAACTAGCTAAAGTGGGAAGCCAGGCAGCTTATACAGCAATTATGGTTCGCTATAGAGAGCCTATTTACTATTTGGTATTGAAGATGATTCGAAATGAGAGCGATGCAGAAGACTTATCGATTGAAGCTTTTGAGAAAGCATTTAATAAGTTAGGACAATACACTCCTGAGTATGCTTTTAGCACTTGGTTATTTCGAATTGCAACTAATCACTGTATTGATTTTATCAGGAAGAAAAAAATAAGAACTACTTCTATAGATGCAGTGAACGATGGTGGTGAAAGGAGTGGATATGGCATTCAAGTTGAAGAGACTACTAAAGACCCAGAAGAAAGGTTTATTGAAAAGCAAAAAATAGGCTTGATGCGTGAATACGTTGAGAAACTGGATGAGCCTTACAAGACCTTAGTTCACTTACGGTATTTTAAAGAATGGTCTTACGATGAAATTGTGCTGGATCAAAATATTCCGTTAGGAACTGTAAAAGCCCAATTATTTAGAGCTCGTGCACTGTTATCTGATTTAATAAGAAGAAGTAAAAAGTCTATTTAGTAACATGGAAGAAATTCTATATTATTTTCCACAGCTATCTGCTCAACAGAAAGAGCAATTTGAACAATTAAAAGGACTTTACGAAGAATGGAATGCGCAGATTAATGTGATTTCAAGAAAAGATTTAGACGAGTTTTATACACGTCATGTTTTACATTCTTTAGCTATTGCGAAAGTAATCACTTTTGAAGCTCAAACTAAAATTTTAGACGTTGGAACAGGAGGAGGTTTTCCCTCTATTCCTTTAGCCATTTTGTTTCCTGAAGTTTCCATTTTAGCAGTAGATTCTATTGGTAAAAAAATAAAAGTGCTCAATGCAATTGCAGAATCATTGGGCTTAAAGAATATCCAAGCAAAGCATCAACGAGCAGAAACCGTAGAAGATAAGTTTGATTTTATTGTGAGTCGTGCAGTGACTAGAACTGCTGGATTTATTCCTTGGGTAAAAGATAAATTCAACACAAAATCGTTTAACGATAGAAAAAATGGATTCCTTTTCTTAAAAGGAGGAGATTTGAAAGAGGAACTTTCTGAAGTGAGAAAGAAATACGAAGAATTTCGAATTCCTGACTTTTTCTCTGATCCCTTTTTTGAAACAAAAAAGGTCATCTATATGCCGAAGTAGATTTTTCACATTTTTTAATAAACAAATCTCTTCTGAATCTGTTAAGTTTGCGGAAACAATAAAAACGAAACGATGAAAAAGATTGCAACGAGCTTTTTAGCCCTATTCTTAATGGTTTGGACACTACAAGCTCAAGAATTACCACAACCAAGTCCTTATGCAGAAGTAATGCAAAGAGTAGGATTAACTGATATTTCTATGGAATATTCTCGTCCAGGTGTGAAAGATAGAGTGATCTTTGGTGATTTAGAGCCTTTCGATCAAGTTTGGAGAACCGGGGCAAACTCTTCTACTAAGATAGAATTTTCTTCAGATGTTAAAATCGGTGGAGTTGAAGTAAAGGCAGGAAAGTATTCTATCATGTCTATGCCTGGAAAAGAGATGTGGAAGGTTTACATTAATACAGATTTAGGAGTTCAGGAAGGAAGCTACAAAGCGGAAAATAATGTTGCAGAAGTTTCTGTGAAACCAATTAAAACTGATAAAACAGTAGAAACACTTTCTTTTTGGTTTTCTAATGTTAAGGGAGAATCTGTTGATTTAATGTTTGCTTGGGAAAATACTTCATTGGTAATTCCAATTGAAGTTGCTGCTAAAGAAGCTGCAATGGAGAACATTGATAGCAAAATTAAGGAAATTGAGAATGCATATGGTGTATATAACAATTCTGCAAAGTATTACTTAACGAATGACTTAGATCTAGAAAAAGCATTAGCTTGGTCTGAAAAATCTGTAGAAATTGCTCAAAAATTCTGGAACGTGCAAACGCTTTCAAAAATTCAATATGCAATGGGAAATAAGAAAGAAGCAATCAAAACTGCTGAACTTTCTTTAAAATTATCTGAAGAGGCAGATTATCAGCCTTACATCAAGATGAATAAAGAGAATATTGCTAAATGGTCAAAATAAAATAAGAGATTTCTTATTTTTAATGAAAAGGGAAGGGCAATGCTCTTCCCTTTTTTTATTTTTGTGCAGCATAAGCTAAACTATAATTGTTACCTTCAAAATAATCCCATATGATTCACCTTTTATCTCCGGCAAAATCGCTTGACTTTAGCTCTAATATTGATTTAACAACAGCAACGGAACCTCAATTTTTGAGGGAAGCTGAAAAACTAGTGCGTAAGTTAAGGACTACTTCTAAGAAAAAGATAAAAGATTTGATGTCGATCAGTGATGCATTGGTTCAACTAAATGCTCAACGTTACCAAACATGGCAGGGGAAAACGGAATTATCAGAAGAAAGTAGACAAGCTATTTTTGCCTTTACAGGTGACGTGTATCAAGGCTTAGATGTGAACTCCTTAAAAGAAGAAGACTTGAAGTATGCCCAAGAACATTTGATGATTTTATCCGGAATTTATGGAGTATTGAGGCCTTTAGATGTAATGGAGCCTTATCGATTAGAGATGGGTACTTCGCTAAAAGTAGGAAGAGCTAAGAATTTGTATGAGTATTGGAAAGACAAGCCCACTGAGCTAATTAACGAACGATTAAGAGAACAAGAGAACTCAGTGCTGGTCAATTTAGCTTCTAATGAGTATTTCAAAGTCGTTAATAAAAAGAAATTAGAAGGAACTCTAATTCATCCGGAATTTAAAGATGCAAAGAATGGGAATTATAAAATAATATCATTCTTTGCAAAAAAAGCAAGAGGTTATATGAGTCGATACATTATTGAAAATCAAATTTCAGACCCAAAAGACTTAGAAGGGTTTGATACTGCAGGTTATCGATTTAATAAAGACTTAAGCA
>JAESST010000041.1 GCA_016763995.1 Flavobacteriales bacterium
AATGATGGCATGGACATGGCATTAATTACATTTGAACCTGACATGAAAGAGCTAACTTATGCAGGTGCAAATAATCCGCTTTATCTTATTAGAGATAATGAATTAACAGTAATTCAAGCCGACAGAAAGAGCGTAGGTTATAACCACAAAGGATTTGAATCATTCAAAAACAATAAACTGAAATTAAAGAAAAACGATTTGCTGTATATTTCTAGTGATGGCTATGCAGACCAATTTGGTGGAGAAAAGAACAAAAAGTACTTGTATTCAAGATATAAAAGCCTTTTACTCTCCTTAAGCCCCTACACCATGAAAGAACAAGAAGAAATGCTCATCAATGAATTTAATTCTTGGAAGGGAGATAATGAACAATTGGATGATGTATGCGTTATTGGAATTAGAGTATAATTGGACAGGCCGAACCAAACAAAATAAATTCCTCACAATCAATAATATAACTCTTATCGTTACAGAAACATATTTTATATGCTACTGTTTTAGAAATTGCATTGGTGTTAAACCAGTTTCCTTCTTAAAATAGGTATTGAACACTGTTTTAGACTTAAAACCACTATCATAGGCAAGCCCAATTAAGCTTATGTGCGCATTCTTCGGATTTTTAGCCATTTGCTTAAAGCTTTCTACTCGATAATGATTAATAAACTCACTAAAATTCTTGCCCATGCTCTCATTGAGCAACCAAGAAAGCCGATTCGGGTGGATCTTAATTTTCTCGGCCAATGAGCGTAACGATAATTCAGTATCTAAATAAGGAGCTGATTCATTCATATATTCCAACAATTTGTTTGAATAAACAAGAACAGCCTCCGAATCGAGAAGAGCCTTCTTTTTCTTTACTTCTTCAGAAGTTGATTCTTGATTAAATATGAGTTTCTGCAACTCTTGATATCTTGGATCATCTTTAATTGCATTGACCATAGGATCGGCAAAACGTAGCAACAATAGGGAAGATTTATTTTCTATTGCTTGCTTAACCCATTCAAATGCTTTGTCTTTTTCCCCTATAACTGCATACATCATAAATAAATATGAATCAGCAGTAAAACCTCCCTCCTCCTTTGATTGTTCAATTAAAAGCTGCAGGTACTTTTCTGTATTTTCTTTATCTTTTTTCAAGGCATAAGCAAGGCCTACTGCGCCAGTTCTCTCTCCAAGACCAACTACTTCAGAAAATTTTCCATCAAAATAATGAATCACCTCATCGTAACGCCCTAACTTAAGTAGACATAAATACTTAACCGAATGAGCAGGAATATTCTTCGAATTCGTTTTCAAGCAACGATCCAATTGAATAAGCGACTGCTCATAGTCTTCTAACATATAGTCTAAATAGGCGCTAAAAAACAAAGTTTCTTGCGATAAAGGGTCTAGACGTAATGCTATTTTTACATGTTGCGCTGCTTTTTCTTTTTCTCCTGAGAGGATGTGCAAAAAAGACATGAATTGCTGTGAATCAACATGATTTGAATTAATAGTTATGGCCTTAGTTGCCATTTCAAATGATTTTCTAAAATCGCAGGCTGTAAAAAAAGAGAGGTTTGCCAACTGGTAATAAGCTCCGGGCAGTTGATCGTTTAATGCTAATGCTTTATTTGTTAATTGACTCGACTTCCCCCAGCCTTCTTCAAACGACATAAAGCCACAGGTTGCCATAAAGCTATAAGCATCTGCCAATCCTACAAGCGACCTTGTATGATTGGGGTCTAATTCCAAGGCCTCTTCGTAAAACGAAATGGCCTTTTGCATGTCTTCTTGATTCCACTTATTTGAATAATATTTGGCTTTCAAGGACAATTCATAAGCATCTATATTCGCTGTTTGTGCTAATACCAACTGCTCCTGAATTTCAAAATGACCAAATTGCTCCCTCAATTTATCAGCTATTAAAAGGCTTATCTCATCCTGAATAGCAAAAATATTCTCCAGCTTTCGATCCCAAGTCTCCGACCAAAAATGAAAGTCTTCTTCCGCTTGAATTAACTGAGCTGTAATCCGAATGGCATTACCTGCCAATCGCACACTTCCCTCGAGAATAGTTGAAACATTTAGCTCCTTCCCTATTTGTTTGATCGGAATGTTTTTATTCTTGAAGAAAAAGGAAGAAGTCCTAGAAGTTACTTTTAGGCTTTTAACCTTAGCTAATGCGTTGATTATTTCCTCAGTAATTCCATCGCTAAAATATTCATTTTCTGCATTTGTGCTCATGTTCACAAAAGGAAGTACTGCAATTGTTTTTTCTATGCTTTTTTGCTTTCCTTTCAATTCTATTGCCTGCGGAACTTTAATTCCATCATTTGATATTGCAAATATTTCAACAGGCTTAGCAATATTCTTTAGTTCGAATTGCCCCAATGAAGAGGTAAAAATATCTTTATGGTTTTCTAATTCATCATTCAATTTGCCAGACACCAAGATGCTTCCTGCTACTCCCATGCTCTCAATTCGAGAGGCAAAATTTACTCCATCTCCATAAACTTCTGTTTTGTTAAATACAATATCGCCCATGTGTATCCCTATTCTTATAGGAACAGCTTCCCCTTTTTGTAAAAGCTGTTGAATTTCGATAGCACATTTTACCGCCTGAATCGCACTCTTAAAAATACTTAAGGTTCCATCGCCATAATACTGTATTACTTCTCCTTGATAAAGCTGATGTTGCTGTTCGAACACTTCTCTATGATGCGCTCTAAGCTTTATAGCAAGCTTCTCATCTCCTTGCATAAAAGCAGTATAGCCTACAATATCTGTAAACATAACTGCTGCTAGTCGACGATTTTTTTGTTCATTCATTCCTTAAACATTAAGAATATTTTTTGGGCACAAATACAAAAATAACAAACATGCTCAACAAATCTATTGACACTATTTAAGGGCGAATAATGTCCAACTTTTTCATTCGAGCTTCTAAGGTCGTTCGGTTGATATCAAGGATTTTTGCCGCTCCTTTTTCTCCACTAATTCTCCAGTTAGTTTTTTCTAATGTTTTAAGAATATGATCCCGTTCATTGTCCGCAAGAGTTATTATTTCACGGTGAACTTCTCCTGTATTTGCACTCGGAATCGATTCTCCTATTTCAAGTTTTTTGTTCGGGCTAATTATTACTGCCCGCTCCATTACGTTTTCCAATTCCCTGATATTTCCAGGCCAATCGTACTGAGTCATTGCGGTGATTACACCTTGAGTAATCACTTCAATATTTCTTCCAAATTGAGCATTAAACTTCAACAAAAAGTGTCTCATCAATAGAGGAATATCTTCTTTCCGATCTCTTAAAGCTGGAATCGTTATTGGGAAAACATTCAGGCGATAAAACAGGTCCTCTCGAAAGGTTCCTTTTGCGATTGCCTTTTGCAAATCTACATTGGTAGCCGCAATCAACCTGATATCAACTTTTATTGTTTTTGTGCTACCCAAGCGTTCAAATTCACCTTCCTGCAATACTCGAAGTAATTTCGATTGTAATTCTATAGGTATTTCACCCACTTCATCTAAAAATAAGCTACCTCCATCGGCCAATTCAAATCGGCCTATCTTTTTTGAAATGGCTCCTGTAAAGGCTCCTCTTTCATGACCAAACAATTCACTTTCAATTAAGCTTGCAGGTAAGGCAGCACAATTCACTTTTACCATTGTTCTAGACTTTCGCTTGCTAATGTTATGAACCGCCCTTGCAATCAGCTCTTTTCCGGTACCCGATTCTCCTAAAATCAGAACAGTTGCACTGGTCTGGGCTACCTGTTCTACTAGAGCCAAAACTTTCTTAAATTTTTTGCTTTGACTAATTATTTCTTCAAAGTTGTGAAGTAATTTAATCTCTTGCTGCAAATACTTGTTCTCTTGTTCAAGCCTTGTCTTTAATAATTTTACTTCGCTTAATGCTTCTTTTAGCTCTGTGTGAGACTGAGATAATGCTTCTTCTGCTTTTTTCCTTCTAGTAATGTCACTAAAAGAAACAACTGCCCCA
>JAESST010000496.1 GCA_016763995.1 Flavobacteriales bacterium
ACAAAAAAAGCAGTGAGGATATCCTCACTGCTTTTAACTAATTTTATTCTATAATCTGGCAACCTATTTCAGGACGACTCATATCTTTGTATCTTTTATTCTACCGTAACAGACTTCGCTAAGTTTCTTGGCTGATCTACATCACAGCCCCTCATTACAGCAATGTGATAGGATAACAATTGTAAAGGAATAACAGAAATTAGTGGGTCTAAGAATTCATCTGTTTCAGGTATTTCTATGACATGTTCTGCCATATCTTTAACAGTTTCGTCTCCTTCAGTTACAATTCCAATAATGTTTCCGTTTCTTGCCCTAACCTCTTGTATATTGCTCACTACCTTGTGATAATTTCCAATTTTAGTTGCAATAGCTACAACAGGCATGTTTTCATCAATTAAAGCAATTGGGCCATGCTTCATTTCTGCAGCAGGGTATCCTTCTGCGTGAATGTAAGAAATCTCCTTAAGCTTTAAAGCTCCTTCTAAGGCTACTGGGAAGTTGTACCCACGTCCTAAGTATAAAAAGTTGTGAGCATCTTTATATTGGTCTGCGATGTACTTAATTTGTTCGTTGGACTCTAATACCTTCTCAACAAGATTAGGAACATCGTTCAATTGGTTGACTAGTTCTTGGTGTCTTGTTTTTGTAATGCTTCCTTTCTTCTTAGCTAATGTCAATGCCATTAGGGCAAGAATCGTAATCTGCGCTGTGAATGCTTTGGTAGAAGCGACTCCAATTTCTGGTCCAGCATGAGTATAAGATCCTGCATCAGTAGCTCGTGCAATAGAAGAGCCAACAACATTACAAATTCCATAAATCGTTGCCCCCTTTTCTTTCGCAAGCTCTAATGCTGCTAAGGTATCGGCTGTTTCTCCAGATTGACTGATAGCAATTACGATATCTTTTTCGCTAAGAATAGGATTTCTGTATCTAAACTCCGAAGCATATTCTACTTCCACAGGAATTCTAGCTAAATCTTCAATCATATATTCTCCAACCAGTGCGGAGTGCCATGAAGTACCACAAGCAACGAAAATGATTCGGCTAGCATTCATGAATTTTAATTCAAACTCTTCAATCCCGCCTAAAGTGACGTCGCCTGTTATTGGGTTTAATCTACCCAACATACTAGCTCTGATAGATTGCGGTTGCTCATAAATCTCCTTTAGCATGAAATGTTCGTAACCACCTTTTTCAATAGCCTCGAGGTTTAATTCAAGTTCTTGTATATAAGGAGTGATTTTTTTATTTGCAATGTCAACGATTCTTATATTTTCTCCTTTTTCGATAATTGCTACTTGTTCATCATCTAGGTAAACAACGTTTTTGGTGTATTCTATGATCGGTGTTGCGTCAGAAGCAACAAAAAATTCATCTTTCCCTACTCCAATAACGAGCGGACTGCTATTTCTAGCCGCAATCAATTTATTGGGGTTTTCCTTGTCTATAATAACAATGGCATATGCTCCAACAACTTCATTTAAAGAATATCGTACTGCTTCTTCTAGCGAAACATTCTCTTTGTTAATGATTTCTTCTATTAAATGAATCAGAACTTCTGTGTCAGTATCACTTTCGAAATGATGGCCTCTTGAAATTAATTCTTTTTTTAACGCATCATAATTTTCAATTATTCCGTTATGGATAATTGCCAATCGATTATCCCCACTTCGGTGCGGATGTGCATTAATATCGTTTGGTGCTCCATGTGTTGCCCATCTAGTATGCCCAATTCCAATAGTAGAATCTAGATTTTTATCCTTTGCAAATTCTTCAAGATTAGAAACTTTTCCGGCCTTCTTATAAAGGCTTAATTTATCATTAATTAAAGCAACACCTGCGCTATCATATCCTCTGTATTCTAATCTTTTTAATCCTTTCAATATAATAGGATAAGCTTGTTGTTCTCCTATATATGCTACAATTCCACACATGATTATTGAGTATTTGTATAGTATAAATTTAACTTAATCCGTGTATTGGGATTATTCTCTGTAAGAAAAACTGCACGTTCAGCTTTTACCGCACTTCCAGTTACTAGAACAGTTAGGCCTTTATCATTCTCTCCACCATTGAGGTAGCTCTGAATGTACCGGGCTATGTTAAAACGATAGGCGTTTTCACTCTCTATCCATGTTCCGCCAAAATAGTCAGTATTTTCAAACGCGTCAGGAATAAATTGCAGTGTGCCATCTTCCTTTCTACTTGCAACAATAATTGTTTTAGCTTTTCCAACTGAATCAGCATAGCTCCCGTTTGCTGCAGGAATGAATAACTCTGCTTTGTTAATTATTACATTGCTAGGTAATTCATCTTTAATGCTTGTGAATTTAATGTTTGTTTCTACACCTGCCATAGCCTCCGTATAGGCAAAAAGGGAAGTCATATTTGGATTCTGCAATACTGTTTCAACAGCGCTTCCGGTATAATCATGCTCAAATGTGTTAAACCTTACGCTTGAAGTATTAATTGGGAAATCAACGGCTTTTTTCTTTACGTTATTTTGACTATCCGTTGTGGTATAATAAATAGTCATTTTTGTATTGGTAGCCGTTAACCTCAAATACAAAATAGCTGCTTGATTATCCATCACCATTGTTCCTGCTTGTGGAGTAAGCTTAATTCCCTGGAAGAAACTAAGGAAGTTGGTATTGTTGGCTAACTCCGAACTTCCTTGTTTAGAAATAATTTCCTCTGCTAACGAAATATTTAGCGGAATTCTTAGCTGACTTGCTACTGTAACAGTATCTAAATTACCAATATTGTTGGGTTGACTAATAGTAATTTGACTATTAGGAGTAGGGAAAAAATTAATAGACCCAATAGGGGTTGATTCAACTTGAATACTTGTGTCTGAAAAATAATTTTCTTCAAAATCAAGTGTTTCTGTTAGTCTAAAAGCTTCTAATGTTTGGCTAATACTTGTATCTCCATAATGATCCGCATATTCGAGACTCAAAATTATAGAGTCAACGTTTAGCATCTCATCATCTTCCTTAAAAACTAAGGCATTTGTTGGAAGAAGAGGTTGAACGTAAATACTGGAGATCGACTTTCCAAAGGCTGAGTCCTGGTAAGTACCTACTAATCCAATTGATACTTTATCTGCTAGTACTGAGTCTCCAATTCTTGTGGAAGTCTCAATTTTAGTAGAATCGTAGAAAAAAGAAAAAGTGGTGTTTTCTTCGAAGTCAGGAACTAGTTCTCCGTCTTTTTTACAGGCATTAAATGCGAGCAAAAAAGAAGCGGAAAGAACTATCGCTTTCCGCATACTTTTAAAGTGATTATGATTTTTCATGTTTTATTCAGCAAGAACTTCTTCATCAACTAAAATTTCTTCATAGAAGTCATTGAATGCATCAACGAAATCACCGCCTTGATATTGTAGTGTTGGTACATCAACATTTTCTACCATTTTTTCAGCGCCTTCTTCTCCAATAATAACACCATCAGACCAGGAAGCTGCTGCAGAGCATAAGCTTGAATGCGTTGGGTTTACAAAGTTTTTAAGGTCTTCATCGCTTACGCCATCCATCATCGCTTTTTTCGCAAAAGTTTGATCTAAGCTACCTTCAAAACAATCATTATAAATAGAGGTAACCACTTTTGAGTTTTCGAATAATGGCTCATCTTTATAAGATGTTTTAAGGTATAAAGGAATAAGACTCGTCATCCATCCATGACAATGGATTAAATCTGGAGCCCAACCTAATTTTTTAACTGTTTCTAATACCCCTCTACAGAAGAAGATTGCACGTTCATCATTGTCTTCGAAGAAAGTACCTTCAGCATCTTTTAAGATAGCTTTTCTCTGAAAGTAATCTTCATTGTCAATGAAATACACTTGCATTCTCGCAGGCTGTATAGAAGCTACCTTTATAATTAGAGGGTGATCGTTGTCATCAATAATCAAGTTCATTCCTGAAAGGCGAATTACTTCGTGAAGTTGGTTTCTTCTCTCATTAATACATCCGAACTTAGGCATAAAAGTTCTTATTTCTTTGCCTTTTTCTTGAATCTGTTGAGGTAGATTCCTGCCTATATTAGAAAGATGGTTTGGGGGTAAATAGGGAGTAATTTCTTGAGAAATATAGAGAATGCGTTTTTTACTCATAAAGGGGAGTTTAGTTAATAAAGCTTTACAAAATTACGGAAAAATAAAGGACAAAAGCAAGCTTTTGGTCGTCTTAGTTCCTTTAATATCCTGTGTTTGTTTAGCAAACCTTATTTTTGAGATTTAAATTGAATATGAAAGTTATCTCTACTAGGGCAGCAGTAAATACTCAGATGTTGCTTCTTGCCAAGGAAAACAAAACCATAGGATTTGTAGCTACTATGGGCGCGCTGCATGAAGGACATATGGAATTAATTCGAATATCAAAAAAACAAAATGATATAACGCTATGCTCTATTTTTGTAAATCCTTTGCAATTCAACAAGTTGGAAGATTTAAAAAAGTATCCACAAAGCTTAGAACAGGATATTCGTTTTCTTGAAGAGGAAGGATGTGACTTCTTATTTGCACCAATAGCCGAAGAATTTTATAAAAACGTGATTAAAGAAGAATACAATTTTGGTATTCTTGGAAAGGTGATGGAAGCAGAATACCGTCCAGATCATTTTGAAGGAGTTGCAACTGTTATTAGTGAATTGTTCAAGGCCGTTTGTCCAACAAGAGCATACTTTGGTGAAAAAGACTATCAACAATTGGCAGTTATTAATTGGTTAGTTCATCACGAAAAAAGTCAGGTTGAAATCGTGGCCTGTTCAACTGTAAGAAATGATGATGGTTTAGCCTTAAGCTCTAGGAATAAAAGAGTATCAAAAGAAGGAATAAAGATCGCTACGAAGATTTTTGAAACGATGAGTTTCTGTAAAAGTAATCTGGACAATTTAAGTCCTAAGGATTTGACGTCTAAAGCAATTGGGGAACTAAGTAATGAGTTTGAAGTAGAATACCTAGAAATTGTAGATGAACGAAGCTTTGAAAAGCACGAAGAATGGAAGGAAAATGTTCCATATAGGGTTTTTGTAGCTGCTAATTTAGAGGGGGTTAGGTTAATCGATAATCTCTCTTTAAATCATTAAATTCGTTTTTTTAAATTATCTTATTTGAAAGCACTTTTTTCTTTTCTTAAAGTGGCGTTACCACTTGCTTTTGGAGCATTCCTAATTTGGTATGTTTTTAAAGATTTAACTGAATACGAAAAGACTGAATTATCTAAAGCATTTTCTAGTGCGAATTACTTTTGGATCTTTCTGTCTATTTTGTTCGGAATACTAAGCCATATGAGTCGAGCCATGCGTTGGAAATATACCATTCAACCTTTAGGTAAGACTCCAGGTTTTTGGAATAGTTTCTTTACTGTAATGATTGGATATGTTGCAAATCTTGCCTTACCTAGATTAGGCGAAGTAACACGTCCGGGACTCTTAGGGAAGTATGAGGGTCTGCCTTTTAATAAGTTATTTGGAACAATTGTAGCTGAAAGGGTTGCAGATTTGGTCATCTTATCAGGAATTATGGCGACGATTATCTTTGTAGAATTTGAAATGTTAAGCAGCATGTTCTTTGGCTTTTTAGATGAAGGTTCTGGTAAGATTTCTACTGGAAAACTAGTGCTAGCAGGTATTGTATTTTTACTTGGGATAGGAGTTTTATTATTTTTTATGTTCTCAAAATCAAAAAGCCCTCTACTAGAAAAAGTGAGAGAATTAGTTAAAGGCGTTTTTGAAGGAGTAATATCCATTTTAAAGATGAAGAATAAAGCTTATTTTTTATTACATACAGCCTTTATTTGGATTATGTATATAGGAATGTTCTGGGTTTGTTTCTTTTGTTTAGAAGAAACTTCAAATGTGTCATTGGCTGGCGTTGTTGCTTCTTTCGTAATGGGAAGTCTAGCAATTGTTTTTGTGCAAGGGGGCTTGGGCGTTTTTCCAATAGCTATTATGGAAACCCTTATTCTATATGGAGTATCAAAAACGTCTGCTTTAGCCCTTGGCTGGATCCTTTGGACTTCTCAAACGTTAATGGTTATTGTTCTAGGGGTAGCAAGTATCCCTTTATTAAAATTTGTAAATAGAAATAAGAAAGTTGAAGTCGTTACAGATAATCAAGAATAAAATTGTTGAGCAACAACAGTTAGCTCTCATTATTGCTAGATGGTCTTTTTTAGGTGAAAAGATTGTTTTTACCAACGGGTGTTTTGATATTGTTCATCAAGGGCACATTGATTATTTATCGAAAGCCGCTGATTTAGGAACTAAATTAGTAGTTGGAGTAAATACTGATAATTCTGTTAGACGCTTAGGGAAAGCTGAAAACAGACCTTTACAAGATGAAGAATCAAGAAAAATTTTGCTTTCAGCGCTACATTTTGTAGATTTAGTAGTATTATTTGATGAAGATACTCCACTTGAACTGATTAAAAGCATTGAACCAGATGTATTGGTAAAAGGTAGCGACTATTCAATTGAGAATATTGTTGGTCACGAACTAGTTTTAGGAAATGGAGGAGAAGTAAAAACAATTGACTTCTTGGAAGGGTTTTCTACTTCAAAAATTGTCGAAAAAGCTCAATTAAAATAATTAACATGAAAAAACAGTATGTTTTTATATTCATCACTATTTTCTCAATGGTTTCTGGATTTTCCCAAAAATCAGTTGGTGACATTCAAAAATTAGGAGATAGTTTTTATGAAAAAGAGCAATACGAAAAATCAGCTGAAATATATAAAAAGGGAGTTGAACTACACTCTGATAACTTTAAACTAGTTAAGTCTTTGGCTGATAGTAAGCACAAGCTAGATTTGTTCGATGATGCAATTCAATGGTATGATAAAGCTGAGAAGTTAAATGATAAAGATGCAGATTTATACTTTGCTAGAGGAGCAGCAAGAGTTTTTAAAGAAGAATATAAAAAGGCAATTAAGGATTTAGAAAAATCGATTGAATTGGACCCCAATATATCAAAGGTGTTTTATTTTAAGGGTTTTAGTAATTATGAATTGTCTAAGTATAAAGAATCAGTTTTGGATTATTCTAAGGCAATTGAATTAAACCCTGAGTATGCCGAAGCTTATTATAACAGAGGTGCCGCAAAAGCAGAACTAAAAAGTTTTGAAGAAGGGACAAAAGATTTTGAAATTGCATTAAAGAAAAATCCTGATCTTGAGAACGGTAGAATAAATATTGCCTTGAGTAAACTGGGCCAAAAGAAGTATGCTGAAGCTATTTTAGATTTTGATATAGTTATTGCTAAGAGAGAGGATAATTTGGCAAAAGCATTTTATTATAGAGGAGAGGCTTACTATGAGATGAAGAATAAGTCAAAGGCCTGTGATGATTGGCAGAAAGCCTCTAACTTAGGAAATGAAAAAGCTACTTCAAATGTTGAAGACTTTTGCGGTTCTGAAACGAAACCAAGAAGGGAAATAGATATCGTATTTTAAATTGGCAAAACTTAAAAAGGCATTCTTCTGTCAGAATTGTGGAGCTCAGGCAAGTAAATGGATTGGAAAATGTCCTTCTTGCAACGAGTGGAATACGTATGTAGAGGAAATCATACAGAAAGAAGAGAGTGGAAAGCTCAGATCTAATCGCAACCAGAAATCTAAAGCGATTGCTGTACAAGATGTAGAAAACCGAAAGGAAATTAGGTATAGAACCCCAGACAATGAGTTAAATAGGGTGTTAGGAGGAGGATTAGTTCCTGGATCTCTACAATTGTTTGGAGGAGAGCCGGGTATTGGGAAGTCGACTTTATTGCTTCAGTTGGCTTTGAAATGGAAAGGAATTAAGGTTCTATACATATCTGGGGAAGAGAGCGAACAACAGATAAAAATGCGTGCGGAACGTATAGGAATCGAAAACACTCAGTGTTTTTTATTAGCTGAAACTAACATACAGAACATTCTTCAACATTTAGAGCAGGCGGAAGCAGATGTTGTTGTTATTGACAGTATCCAAACACTTCACTCTTCTCTTATAGAATCTTCAGCAGGTAGTATTTCTCAGATTAGAGAGTGCTCTGGTCAGTTAATGCGTTTTGCTAAAGAAACAGATACTCCTGTTTTCCTGATCGGACATATTAATAAAGAAGGAAGTATTGCAGGACCAAAAGTGTTAGAGCATATGGTAGATGTTGTTCTGCAATTTGAAGGTGATCGAAATCACATGTATAGATTGTTACGATCTGCAAAAAATAGATTTGGACCAACGAATGAAATTGGAATCTATGAGATGTTGGGTACGGGCTTAAGAGAAGTTGAAAATCCTTCTGAGATTCTAATTTCTAACCGAGATGAACAGCTTAGTGGTTCGGCCATTGCTTCTAGTATGGAAGGAATGAGGCCAATGTTGATTGAAATTCAATCTCTGGTGAGTTCAGCTGCATATGGCACTCCTCAAAGGTCTGCAACGGGGTTTGACCTTAGAAGACTTAATATGCTTTTAGCGGTTTTGGAAAAGCGTTGTGGTTTTAGATTAAGCGCAAAAGATGTTTTTTTAAACATTGCTGGGGGAATTAGAGTAGAAGACCCAGCAATTGATTTGGCAGTTGTAGCTGCAGTATTATCCTCTGCTGAAGATATTTCAATCACAAGTAAAGCCTGTTTTTCAGCAGAGGTAGGTTTGTCTGGAGAGATTCGACCTGTGAATAAGATTGAACAGCGAATATTAGAAGCACAGAAACTTGGGTTTGATAAAATTTACATTTCAAAGTATAACTTGAAAGGCTTAACTGTAAAGAATTTTAATATTGAAATTGTTGCCGTAAGCAAAATAGAAGAAGTTTTTAATCAACTATTTGGGTAATGATTTTATCTTATCCTCCTAAATTTATTCAAAAGGTTTATCCCTCTTTAACATGGCGGATTCCAACAGATAAAAAAAACATATACCTCACATTCGATGATGGGCCTACCCCTGAAATAACAAGTCAAGTATTAGATTTACTCAAGGAGTATAATGCTAAAGGAACTTTTTTCTGTCTAGGAAAAAACATTCGAGAATATCAGGATATTTTTCAACGAATTTTGAAGGAAGGGCATAAAGTTGGAAATCATAGTAATCGGCATAAAAATGGATGGAAGAATACTACTCCTGACTTTTTGTTAGATGTAGAAGATTTTAATAAGGTTTATGTGTCTAATTTATTCAGGCCTCCATATGGAAGAATGAAGAACTCCCAAATCAAGATACTAAAGAAAAAGTATAAAATTATTATGTGGTCTATCTTAACGATGGATTATGATCAGAGTGTTTCTAGTAAAAGTTGTGCTAAAATTGCAACCTCAAACTGGGAAAAAGGCTCTATACTTGTATTTCATGACAGTGTAAAGGCCGCTAATAATATGATTTTTGCTTTAGAACAAGTTTTATTAAAAGCGAAAAAAGAGGGGTGGAATTGCCCTATGATCAATTAATAATGTTTACTTGCTGAATAATTGCATGGCAGAAACAATTCCTAATTGTCGCTAAATAGTCGATCCTTATCAATTAAGAATTGAGTAGTTGATTTGAACAGTAAAAATCTTTTGAAAAAAGAGGCACATGGAATTATCCAT
>JAESST010000497.1 GCA_016763995.1 Flavobacteriales bacterium
CTCAATGTGCTGGGAGAAGGCAGAGAGAGTACAACGATAAAGATTGTGAAGGAATAAATTACGAATCTGGGAATTATAAATTACGAATGGTTGAATTACGAATGATTTTGGTCAGTTCGATATCCAAAATTCACTCGGCGACCAAAATGAAACATGGTAGAAACCTTTCTTTGTAAGGTCGAAATGAGGCTACAAAGGAATATTCGTAATTCCCAGATTCGTAATTCGTAATTAAAGAATTCGTAATTAAAAAAATTATGGAGTAATTTTGAATGCATTTCCACTAACAGCAATTAAGTCTTTTCCTTCTTTTTGCTCTTTTAATAGTTGTTTTTGAGCAGCAGGAATAGAGAATACCTCATCCATTTTTCGAACGGCACCTGCGGGAACATTATTTTCAATAAAACGATTCATGATTTCTTCTCGATTCCAATTCGAAATTTGAGCACTCAATAGTTCTGCTAATTCTATTCTATTCTTTACTCTATTTTGATTGTTATTGAAGCGTGAGTCGGAAAAGGCTGTATCAAGAGTAAGAGTCTCGCATAAAGCTTTGAATTGTCTGTTGCTGCCAATGGCTAACACGACTTGCTTTTCATCTTTACAAGTGAACAATTCACCATAAGGAGCAATGTTGGGATGTAAAGTTCCCATGGGCTGAGCAATGTGGTTTCCCATAAGCCAGTTGGTGGCCTGGTTGGCTAAAGAAGAAAGCGCCGCATCGAATAAAGAGACGGATACTTTCAAAGCTTTCTTTTCCTTCTGTTGTTGCAACATGGCTAACAAAATTCCTTCCTTCAATTGATGTGCAGCCAAAAGGTCAATCAATGCAACAGGCATTTTACACAATTCTCCTTCAGGTGTTCCGCTCATGGCTAAAAAGCCGCTTTCTGCCTGTAATACCACATCGTAAGCGATTCTATTCTCCGAACCGAAACCTGTGATTTCACCGTAAATGATTTGAGGATTTAAGGACTTTAATTGTTCGAAACTCAGGCCCAATTTAGCCGCGTCGCCTGGTTTAAAATTAGCAATGACAAGATCTGCTGTTTTAATTTCTTCTAATACTTTGTTGAGGTCTGCCGTTTCATTCAAGTTGAGGAACCAGCTTTCCTTACCATAATTAACACTACTGTAATAAGCCGAAAAAGGATGCTGTTGATCTTCTGAAGCCAATTTCCAACTTCTAGTAACATCTCCTCCTGCCTGTTGATTCTCAATTTTAATCACTTTAGCACCCAATTCTGCAAAAAAGAGACCTACTGAAGGACCCGCTAGTACACTTGCTAATTCAACAACTTTAAGGTGTTCGAATGGTTTCATATCATCTAATTTCGGAGTTAGGCATTGGCTTTTAATCAAGAGTAATTTTTATCTCTCTTGTTAGGAGTGACTTTTGATCTTATTTGGTTGCTTTTACTATTCCGTAGGTCCACAAGCCATTGTCTAAGCTGCTCAACAAATGGTAGCACATTTTGGTATTGGCTTCTTGGGTTTTAGAAAATCGTTTACCAATTAGTCGATGTGCAAAATTATACACGGCCGCTAGGTAGTAAAACTTACGCAAGCGAACGATGCTGGGACGAATTCTTTTTGTTTCATCTATACAGTCAATCTGTTCAAAATTTAACTCAGCTAAATTATTACGGTATTGTTTGGCAGTATCTAAACTATCTACCTTACAGCCATTAAATGCATTGGTATACAGTGATCGGTATTCCTTTTCGTTTAACTCATCTTTCCCCTGAAGGTTATCTGCTAATACCATTCTTCCGCCTTTCTTTAATAAGCGTTTAGCTTCTTTCAAAAAGGCCATTTTAGGTTCAGCATAGCAAATGCTTTCAATTCCTGTGACAAGGGTAAAGCTTTCATCTGGAAAAGAGGTATTGGTAAAATCCATTACTTCGAAGGAAACTAGATGATCTACCTTGCTTTTTTTTGCATTCGCTCTTGCTTTCTCCGCCTGATGAGGTGTAAGGGTAATTCCAACACATTTACATCCAAAATGCGTAGCAAAATAAATAGCCGTTCCTCCGACACCGCAACCTGCATCCAAGACTATGTCATCTTTGCTGATGTTAGCATGTTTTGCAACTTGTCGGTTCAAGTTTAACAATGCTTCGCTGAGGTTTTTGGTGTCCTTTTCCCAAATACCAAGGTTCAGTTGCATGTTTTTATCCATTCCCCACGCATCTCGATAAGCATTATCGCACTCTTCGTAATAACGAACAATCTCTTTTTGTTGGGTATTTGACACGCTATTTTGCAATTTAGTTCGGCCTTTCAGTAAAATGGAATTATTATTGCAAATCTAATTATCTAAAACAGTTTGGTATGAAATACATCATTTACTTATTCACGATTGCGACACTTTTTAGTTCATGCGCATGTAAAAAAACGTGTTGTAAGAAACAAGATAAACGGGTGGTGCAAGTAGTGGAAGAAAAGAAAGTAATGACAGATGCTGAAAGAGAAGCTGCGATTGTTGAACAAATGAAAAATGAAAAACCGCTTAGCCCTGCAGAGGATTATTATAAAATGGTGGAGAAAGAAATTCCAAGCGATGCAGTAGCAAGAATTCAGAGAACCCCTTGTTTTGGTAAATGTCCTGTTTATACGTTAACTGTTTTTAACGATGGGAGAGTGGAATATTTCGGAAAAAGAAATACACCGAGAGATGGACGTTTTGAAACAAAAGTTGATGAAGCTGTTCTAAACGATATTAAAGCGAAAGCTGGAGAATTTGGGTTTTTTGAATTGAATAATATTTACGACAAGCAAGCCATTACTGATATTCCTTCCACGATTACTTCTGTTAGGAATGGAGACGAAATGAAGACGGTAATTAATCGCTTTGAAGGGCCCAATAACTTGAGAAGTTTTGAGCGGTATTTTGATGGACTTTTCGAAGACTTAGACTGGAAGCCAGTAAGTCAGGATTAGAAATATAAAGGCATAAAAATAGTATTAAAGATATTATATATATTTGTAAAAATATTTACTACTTAGCACTGAGGAAGAAATTGAAGTAGTGATTGTACGAAATTGTGTGAAAAGGCACTACCTCAGTAGAGATTTATCTCTACTGAGGTAGTGCCTTTTTTTTTAGAAAAACGAATACTTAATAACTATGAATAAAACACATTACATTATTCTGTTAAGCCTGATTCCAATGTTTGGGATGGCTCAGAAGGAAGAAAGTGTTAACTCTTTAGAGAAAAGAAAGTCAATCTATTTTTCTACTTCTATGGGATTTAGCTCATCGACTTTTAGAGACTTTGCTACTTCACCACTTTTTTATAAAGGGATTGCACGATACGCATCAATAGGACGAATAAGAAATGATAGTATGCGAGAATCTAGGCTTGGAGGGTCTTATTCAACGGGAAATTATAAAGCTACAGTAGGTGATCATAGTGCCAGTAGTCAAGTTAAAACGCTTGCGTTGTATTATGCTCAAATGTACCACCTGTCGAAGCTTTCAAATGATAAATGGAATACTAAAGTTGGAGGACTAGTAAATGTGACGGGGAACCTGAGAATCAATGGCTCTTTGGGAAACAATTCGGCAGGACTAGAACTAAATGGAACTTTATTTGCTTCGATAAAAACAGAAAGAGATGTTTCGAGAGTTAAAACAAAAAATAAAAAATTCCTCTTTTTTATAAAATATAAACTAAAGCCGAGGAAACGAAAGTTAAGCTATAGATTAAATCTTGGTTTAATGAATAATAACTACAGGAATCCTTATGTCTATATAGGTCAATCAAGTGTTTTGAATGATGATAAAACGTTCGATGCTTACGAGTTTAAAACTTTCTCAGGTTTTAGAATGAGTAGTTCACTTGATTATACCATAGCATTGAATAATAGAAATTTAATTCAGTTCTCCTATCTGTGGGATGCCTATAGAACTGGAGGAGATTTAGACAAATTTGAAATGGCACAACATGTTTTTAAACTTTCACTTTTATTTAACACAAAATAATAAAACAATGAGAAAATTATATAGCTTATTGATAGCATCGGTAGTTCTTTCTTCCTGTGAAAAAGCATTTTTTGAAGAAGACCTAGAATCCACTAATCCAAAAAACAATCTTGAATATTTATGGAATGAGTGTAATGAAAAATATTCTTTTTTCGATTTAAAGCAAATCGATTGGGATCAAGTAAAAAGCAATTACTCTGCTAAAATTTATGATGGAATGTCTGAAGATTCCTTATTCAATGTGTTAGGAGGTATGCTGACAGAGTTAAGAGATGATCATACCAATCTCATCGCAAATTTCAATGTATCCAGTTTTGGGGTTAATTATTTGGGGCAAGATAATTTTGACTGGCGAATTATTGAAGATAATTATTTGTTTCAATCTTATTATCGATCAGGACCATTTGCTCATGATTTATTGCAAATGGTGAGATCGGATATATCCGTTTCCCATCTTTTACAGGAACAGTTGATGAGCATAATTTAGATTTTATGTTAACTAGATATAAAAATACAAAGGGGCTCATTTTAGATTTAAGGGAAAATGGAGGAGGAGCAGTTAGCGATGTTTTTAACTTGTTAAGCCGCTTTGTAGAAACAAAAACACTTGTAAATTATTCGAGAATAAAAAATGGTCTCCCACGTAATGCTTTTTCAGCAGCTGAAGCTGTTTATGTTTCTCCTCACAATGGAATACGATATAAAGGGAAGGTAGCGATGTTGACTGACAGAGGTACTTATAGCGCAGGGTCGTTTACCTCACTTGCAACTAAGGCGCTAAGCAATATCACTCTTATTGGTGATACTACCGGTGGTGGTTTAGGGCTACCCAATGGTGGGCAATTGCCAAATGGTTGGAGTTATCGCTTTTCTGTAACACAAGCATTAACATTAGATCAACGTCCTGACTATGAGAATGGTGTTCCGCCAGATATTCATGTGCTTATCGATTGGAATGATCGTACCAAAGACGAAGTAATTGAACGTGCAATGGTGGAGTTATTGTAAGTTAGGAATCCAAATTTTGAAATTATTTCCCATCTTTGAGTTTAATTCGTATCGATGGGAAAATCTAAGCTAAGCATAGGGGATAAAATACCGGAATTTGAGTTACTCAATCAAAATAATGAGCTTGTTCGGATTTCACCTACAGATGGGAAAAAGAGGATCATTTACTTTTATCCCAAAGACGATACGAGGTTTTGCACAGAACAAGCCTGTAGCTTTAGAGATTGGCAAACAGATTTAACCGAAAAAGGATATGAAGTCATTGGGATTAGTGGAGACAGTCCTGCAGATCATTTAAAATTTCAAGCAAATCATACTTTAAATTTTACTTTATTAAGCGATAAAGGGGGAAAGGTTCGGAAGTTATTTGGAGCAAGTAATTTGTTGGGTTTAATTCCCGCTAGAAAAACTTTTTTAGTGAATGAAAAAGGAGTCGTTGAATTTGAATATGAAGCAATGTTTGAAGGAGAAGGGCACATTGATCAGTTAAAAAAGTACATTAAATAATACAGTATAAAAGAGATACATTCAATTTGCTTTGTCTTAGTAATAAGCTGAGATCTGTTCTTCTAAATAATAATCGAACTCAGGTTAATAAGACTTTTAGCGGCATGTAATTCGACAGAAAAGAGAGTTGAAGACAACAGATTTGATCTATAATCATTATTCAACAAAAATGGCCTGAAAGCATTGCTTTCAGGCCATTTTGTAATCTATATGTTACGTTTAAACAGCCGCTATCTCGTCCGATTTGTATTCTCCAGCTTCTAATTTTGTTTTTACTTTTGTAAATGTTTCGATGGTGTATTTTACATCATCTAAGGTATGCATCGCAGTTGGAATTAATCTTAAAATGATCATTCCTCTTGGGATCACAGGATAAACAACAATAGAGCAGAATAAACTATGATTTTCTCTTAAATCTAAGGTTAGGTTCGTTGCTTCACCTAATCCGCCTTCTAGAACAACAGGTGTTACCTGAGTGTTTGTAGTTCCAATGTTAAACCCTGCATTCACTAAGCCCTTTTGTAAAGCGTTGGCGATTGTCCAAAGTTGATCTTTCAACTCAGGCATGGATTTCATCATTTTTAACCTTTTTCTAGCACCAACAACTAATGGCATTGGTAAAGATTTTGCAAAAATTTGAGAACGCATGTTGTATCGTAGATAACTTACCATATCTTCGTCTCCTGCAATAAATGCACCGATACTTGCAAATGATTTAGCAAAGGTTCCAAAATAAATATCAATGTCATCTTGAACTCCCTGAGCTTCACCAGTTCCTGCACCTGTTTTTCCCATGGTACCAATACCATGAGCGTCATCTACAAATAATCTGAAGTTGTAGTCTTTTTTTAAAGTAATAATTTCTTTCAATTTCCCTTGGTTTCCACTCATTCCGAAAACCCCTTCAGTTATTACTAAGATTGCTCCGTTTTGCTCTTTGGCTAACTTAGTTGCTCTTTGTAGTTGCTTTTCTAAGTTCTCCATGTCGTTATGCTTGTACACATAACGTTTTCCTTGATGCAAGCGAACTCCATCAATAATACACGCATGAGACTGAGCATCGTAAACAATCACATCGTTTCTATCAACTAAAGCATCAATTGCAGAAAGCATTCCTTGGTAACCAAAATTCAATAAAATTGAATCTTGTTTCATCACATATTCCGCTAATTCTTTCTCAAGTTTTTCGTGAAGAGGGGTGTTTCCTGACATCATTCGAGCACCCATCGGGTAACCTAAACCCCACTTTTTAGCTGCTTTAGCATCAACCCTTCTGATCTCTGGATGGTTACTTAGTCCTAAATAGTTATTTAAGCTCCACTGCAATACTTCCTTACCTCTGAATGTCATTCGGTTTTTAATTTCTCCTTCTAACTTTGGAAAAGTAAAATAACCATGACTTTCTTTAGCATGTTGACCTAACGGACCCGGATTTGCATTGATTTTATCAAATAAATCTCTCATTCAATTCTAATTTTTTGAAGCGGCAAAGGTAATTGATATTTAAGCGAACACAAATAATCGAACACAAAATATATTCTTAGTAGGAAATGGGCCATTCTAGTTTATTATTTACCCATTAGAAAAGGACGAATTCTCTATTAAAACTTAGCTTTACAGAAACCTTTGAAGATATGGGATTAGTAGATAATTTAGAAAATAGAAGCGCGAATAAGTGTGAACTCTGTGGCTCTACAGTTGATTTGACTCCTTTTTTGGTAGCGCCTAAAACTGATAAAGATGATGCATCCCATGTATACACTTGTTCTAATTGTAAAACTCAGTTAGAAGATGATGAGGCAGTTGAAGTTAATCATTGGAGATGTCTAAACGACAGCATGTGGAGTGAAGTGTCGGCTGTGAAAGTAGTTGCTTACAGAATGTTACATCAACTTAAGGCTGAGGGTTGGCCTCAAGATTTGTTGGACATGATTTACATGGAAGAGAAAGAATTAGAGTGGGCGAAAGATGGCATTCAAGAAGATAACCCCAATAAGCTAGTTCATAAGGACAGTAATGGAGCTATTTTACAAGCAGGAGATAGCATAACTGTAATTAAAGATTTGAACGTAAAAGGCAGTAGTTTAGTGGCTAAAAGAGGAACGGCAGTAAGGAATATTACATTGGTTCACGATAATGCTGAACAAATAGAAGGGAGGGTAGAAGGACAACACATTGTCATCCTAACACAGTATGTGAAAAAAAATGCTTAGACGTGCGGTAATCTGAAACTTTAACATTAAATCAACGTTAATATAGTTGTCCATAGTTTGTCTATTGTAAAACTGAGTGATTTATTAACGCATGAAGATACGGAGTTTGGTTTGGGTTTTTCTAATGCTATTTTCTATAAAAGGATCTAGTCAGTCTGCCTTGTTTCTTAATAATGATGTCCTCTTAACAGTCGAGTTCAAAGCAATAATCACCGTTAACGGAGGATTCAATGCAAAGAATGTAGCAGATACGGCTTTAATTTCCAATGAAGGAGTTATTGAAATGTTAGGAAATTGGAAAAATGAAAGTAGCGGAAAACTAACAGACAATAGTACAGGAAATATTATTTTTAAAGGTGTAGGTTCTCAAACAATTGAAGGGAATACAGCCTTTTATAATCTTGAGATTGACAATTCTGCAGGTGTTACAGTTACAGCCGGTTTGACAGAAATTAATAATGAATTACAATTAACGAGTGGCAATTTTAACACTGGTGGTTCAGTTAAATTAAATGCGATTGCGAGCAAAACAGCTCGAATTGCACCAATTTTAACAGGGTCTATTTCCGGAGATGTAACTATAGAATGTTTCATTGAAAATCAAGCATATGATTATCGTTTTTTGAGTCTTCCGGTTCAAAACCAGACTTTAGATGAATGGTCTGATGATTTATTGATGTCAGGTTTTATTGGAACTCCATACCCTACGTTTAACTTCAACAATGTGTTCTTCTACAATGAAACCTTAAGTGGAGTTAGAAATGCAAGATATGAGAATGCAACAAATGTGACGAATCCTGTTATCAAAGGAGAAGGAGTTCAAATTTACGTTGGTGCTGCGGACCTTAAAGTAGATGTAACTGGTGAAATTTATTCAGGAGTTGTGAACTTTCCTGTTACTTTTACGGATGATCCTGCTGAATTAGTAGCAGAAGATGGGTGGAACCTCTTGGGAAATCCATACCCTTCAACTATTGATTGGTCAAATCCTAATTGGACTAGAACGAATATTGAAGATGCCATTTATATTTATCAAGGGTCTTCCAATAATTACCAGTCTTATGTGAACGGAGTAGGAACAAATGGCGGAACTCCATACATCCCTTCATCACAGGGTTTTTGGGTAAAGGCAGATGGTATAGGAGTACCTGTATTGAGTGCAAATGAAAAGGTAAAAACAAGCCAAGAAACAAGTTATATTGAAAGAAGATCAAGTCAAGATTTATTGCGATTGATAGTTTCTAATGGAATGAATCAAGACGAAATTGTCGTGCGCTATCATCCTGAAGCATCAGCTAGATTTGACCCTAAATGGGATGCATCTAAAGTGGAAGGACATCCCATTAATCCTATTCTTACAGCTATTCAGAGACAGGAGTCTTATTCTATCGTATCAATGAATCCTGATAGTTTAGAAGAAGTATTGTTAAAGGTAGAAGTTCCTACATCAGGAGATTATGAGTTTAGAGTTGAGCAGCTTCCTAAAGGAGTAAACTGCCTTTATTTGGAAGACCTCTTTACAGGAAGAATAGAGAGCTTAAGAGATAGTACTTCATTTAGCTTTAGTTTTAGCGATACAACTACTGTTCCAAGGTTCAGATTAACAGCAAGTAAACTGGTTAACTATACTGTAAAACAGTCATTATGTTATGGCGATTTAGCTGAAATAGTCGCAGAATCTAACTTAGCTAAACGTATCTCATTATCTTGGTCTTCAACGGGTAACAATCAAGTAGTAAATGATTCAAACTTTTTGAAGAGAAGTTTGATTGTTCAAGATGGAGTGTATCACTTTAAAGCAAACAGCCCATCCTGTTCCACACAAGAGAATTTCTTCACCATCAATAGTCCTGATTCTATTAGTGTTCAAGAAATGATTGTTGCAGACACCGGATTTAATAGTGGTTCAGTCGACTTAGTTATTCTTGGAGGAACAGCTCCATATTCGATTTCTTGGGGTTCTGAATCACATCTTAAAGGTTCAAATGTTTCTGGGTTATCTGCAGGAAATTATCAAGCAAAAATTACAGATGCAAATGGCTGTTCTTATATCAAGGATATTTCAATCCTGGGAGCTGCAGTGAGTATTAAGGATATAGAGTTCATGGATAAATATTCTGTGTATCCAAATCCTGCAAAAGATTTCATTCATGTTACTGGATTAGAAAATCAAGTAAATTATGAATTGTTCGATGGAGCAGGGAGAGTCGTTTTAAGTGGTGTACTTTCTAGTCTAAAAGCTTCTATTGCGGTAAAGCAATTTAATTCTGGAATTTATCTGTTAAAGTTATCTTCTAAGGAAGGAGTTAAAAGTTTAAAAATTAAAAAAGTTAATGAATGAAAAAACTTGTTTTTCTATCTGTTCTCTGTCTAATTGTTTCATTTTGTATAGCTCAAGATGGGGTAGGAATTAATACTGAAAGCCCTGATGCTTCTGCTTTATTAGATGTTACAAGTACTAATCAGGGAATTCTTGTTCCAAGGATGACTTCAGCTCAGAGGGATTTAATACCGAGTGCAGCTCAAGGTTTGTTAATTTATAGCACAAGCACGAATACATTCTGGTTCTACAACAATACAAGCTGGATCGAAATTGTGTCGAGTGTTAGTACAGACAAAATTGAGGATGTTGATGGTGATACTAGAATCGAAGTAGAGCAAACAGCCGATGATGATTTAATTCGTTTCACCATGCGGAATAAAGAATATTTTCAAATGGAGGATGGGAGAATTAATGTTTTGAATACGGGGAATTCGGTTTTTATGGGAAATCTCGCAGGCCGTTCTGATAATGGATCTAATAATAAGAATGTTTATTTTGGAAATAGTGCTGGTCAGTTTAGCAATACAGGAGAAAATAATGTTGGGATTGGGTACAGGGCTTTACGTGCCAATACTTCCGGATCAAACAATATTGGGATTGGAGAAGATGCCTTTAGAAGAAATAAAACAGGAAGTTTTAACCTTGCGATCGGGTCAAATGCAATGGATAATGCTGAAAATCTCGATAGTAATATGGCAATTGGATTTAATGCTTTAACAAATATTGTAGAAGGGGCCGGAAATATTGCTATTGGGCAAGGGGCGCTTCAAGATAAAACTAGCGGGAGTTATAATGTTGGAGTAGGAGTAGCAGTTTTAGAAAATAATTTACTTGGGAGCAGAAATACTGCCGTAGGTAGACAAGCAGGTTATAACTCTGAGGGGTCTGGAAATGTATTTTTAGGGTACCGAGCAGGCTTCAATGAAGGCGGGGATGATAAATTATACATTGACAATAGTTCAACTACTTCTCCATTAATTTGGGGTGATTTTGCAAATGATTCCTTGGTTATTAATGGGGATTTGGCCGTGACAGGGAACATTACTTATGTTGGAACTATCACCGATGTTTCAGACAGAAGGCTGAAAGAGGATTTTGATACACTGACCAAAGTAATGGACTTGGTGAATCAACTTCAGGCCTATTCTTATCGGATGAAATCGAATCATTCTGGAGAGAGGGAGTTTGGATTGATTGCACAAGAAGTTAAAAAGGTATTTCCTGAAATGGTCAAGATTATCGATCAAGAGAAGGGGTATATGGGAGTAAATTATCTACAGTTGGTAGCTATTTTAATCGAAGGCTTAAAGGAACAACAGTCGTTAATTGCTGATTTTGAAAATCGTCAAGATGTTTCTAAACAAAAGCTCAATGAATTGAAGGCTCAAGTGGAAAATATTAAATCTTCTTTGAATGTAAAATAAGATGAAAAATTATATACTCCTTCTATTATTAGTCCTTAATGTTAGCTTGTTTGCTCAAAATCAGGTAGGGATTAATCAATCAATAGTTGACCCTTCTGCTGTATTAGAATTGAATAGTACAAATCGTGGATTATTAATTCCGAGGTTAACTTCAACTCAAAAGGGAAAGATAGACTCGCCTGCTCAAGGTTTAGTCATTTTTGAAACAAGCACTAATTCTTATTGGTATTATAATGGGGCAGGATGGATTAAAATTACTTCCAATGAGGCAGGCCAAGATGGGATTGGTGACACTGATTCTGATACGAGAATTTATATAGATTATACGAATGATGTTGATCAGATAAGATTTTATACAAGTGGGATATTAAGTTTTCGAATGAATCGAAAGCGATTTGATGTTCTGAATAATGGGAATTCAGTGTTTTTTGGTGATAGTGCAGGTTATGTAGATGATAGAGTAAAAAACTCAAATGTATACGTTGGAACATCAAGTGGAGTTAAAGGAGTGGGAGCTAAAAGAAATGTTGCTGTTGGTTATCAAACCTTAAGGGAGAATGTTTCTCAAACAGATAATGTTGCCATCGGTGTGTTTTCATCTCTTTCAGGGCTAAGTGCAAGGAGAAATGTAGCTATAGGAGGGAATAGTTTATTGACAAATATTGCATCAGACTTTCATACTGTTATTGGGCATAAAGCATATGAACATCATTTTTCGAATGGAGGAGTCGTCGCTATTGGAATACATGCGCTGAATTTTAATACAGTAGGTAGTTATAATATTGCGATTGGTGCAAAAGCAATGGAAAACAATATTTCTAGTGGCGCAAATGTTATGGTTGGTCATGAGGTTGGAAAAAATTATTTAGGCACAAGTTCTGTCAGTTTTGGATTTCGAGCAGGATATGAAAATTCAGATTCAAGAGGAGTATTTATTGATAATTCTAGTACAATAAATCCACTGATTCATGGAAATCTCTCTACGAATGCACTAACAATAAATGACCATCTTCGTGTCAGCTCAAACATCGTATATGTTGGAAATTTAACTGATGTATCAGATAAACGATTAAAAAGGAAGATCAAACCAGTTAAAAATACCTTAACTAGATTAACTCAGTTGAATGGCTATCGTTATCATCTAAAATCGAATGAATCAGACAGCAAAGAATATGGCTTGATTGCTCAGGAAGTGGCAGAGGTTTTTCCAACTTTAGCCAGGAGAATTAATCCTGGAACAGATCATTTGGGAGTAAGTTATGTTCAGTTTATTCCACTTATTCTAAATGCCGAAACAGAACAATTTCAACAACTTCAAGAGTTGAATAAAGAGTTGACTTATCACGAAGGAGAAATATCTTCGGTTGAGCAGGAAATAGCTTTAATCAAAGCTAAGATGTCTGCTTTGTCAATTCAACCTTAACGATTACATCAATCAAAAAGTTCTGGGGCCTTTCTTTGATGATTAGGATTCAGGACATTATAAATTACAGGTTCTAAGATCTTCTTTGCATTCCCTTTGGAAGCTTTTCCTTGCAATGAACCAACAGTATATGAATCCATTGTTTCATCAGGATATGGAACAATCAATTTTTGTATTGCCTCTTTGCTCAAACAAGTGTCGATCCATTCATTTGCACTTTCTACTGATAAAATTACTGGCATTCTTGGTCCATCTAGCTTAGGCTTGTTATGGATTTTAGAAAGCATTTCATTGCCTTTTGTTGTAACTATGCTGAAGGATTGTTCAATTTTGCCAGTTTGTTGGTCATGCCATTCGCTCCAAAGCCCTCCCAAGCAGAGAGGAGAGTGGTCTTTTAAATGAACATAAAAGAGATATTTTTTTCCATTTATGATGATGGTATTCAAAAAAACCATCTACATAAAGTAAACAACGCTGATTGCTGACAATATCTCTAAAAGATGGCTTTTCAAACATGGATTCGCTTCGGCAGTTTAAAGTGCCATTCCAGAGGTTCAATTTATCCTGTTCAGATTTTGTCCAGTGAGGAATCAAACCCCAAGTCATGGAAATGGGGTTTAAAGGAGATGTATTTGTGTATACCAATAATTTAGGGTGACTAAAGCCTGAAACGTGATGTGATTCAAGTTGCTTTTCAATACTTCCTTCTTTCTGAACTAAGCCCGATTCTTTTGCATGCTTTAGTTGATTCTTAATCTTTATGCTGAGATGGTAACATATAGACGCTAAGAAAGGAACATACTATAAAATTCAGGTACGGGGAATTAATCACAAAGCATTTATTGTGCGTTCTTGATTCTTCTAGATTTAATTACAAAGTTTTTTAAAGAGAATACTGGCTGTATTTATTAGTTAGCTTTATTCTATCCTCTAAACCATTATAGCCACCGTTGATTCTTTTCGTAAGTTGTTTGATGGTGTCTTCGTCAAGCCCTCTGTCGCAAATACTCCATAAATTATTCTTTTCAAAAAAGAATTGGGCGCTTGTAAAAGAATGATCAGTTGATACAATCTCAGGATTACTTATAATAGAATCATCTCCAATATGTTTTGAAAACTGATTGTAGTTATTGCTACCTGTTAACTGTATAGCTCCTCTTCCTCTAAATTTCCATCCGTCGCCAGACGCTTCGTCGCCATTTCCCATTCTATTTGCATAAACCCTATTTGCAATAGCTTCAGGTTTTCTAGCATATTCTTCTGCTAACTCGGTTGTTGGAAAGTATTTGCCAAAAACAGACCTTAATGCTTTTGATGAATAGTTCAGGTTTTCAGTGTAAAATTTGAAGTTGCCACTTTCGTGTCCGCATTGTGCAAAAAAATGGACTGCCCTTGCATGTAATGTTAATCCGAGAAACTTAGAAGTTGCTCGAAAGGTGTTGGGGCCAAATGTGCCATCAGCTGTGACACCTGATAATTCTTGAAGTCTTTTTAAACTCATAGGGTTTACTTTAGGATTTATACAAATATATGCGATTGATCGATAGCTTGTTAGAAAAATATTAGAAATTTTTGCTACCGAACTAAAAAAAAAGACGTTTTGCAGAGTAGAATAAATAGTAGAAAATAAATCAGCCTGCAAAGAAAACTTTGCAGGCTGATGGAATTAAATTGATGGATTGTTTTAAGGGGGATTAATCCTTCGCATCCAACATCATGATCTCATTGACCACAATTTCTGTGATGTATTTTTTGACACCCTCACTTGTTTCGTAAGAACGATTGGTCAGTTTTCCTTCTACAGCCACTTGGCTGCCTTTTTTCAAGTACTTCTCTGCTATTTCGGCTGTCTTTCCCCAAGCAACTAGATTGTGCTAGGTTGTATCTTGAATTTTCTCTCCTTTGTTATTTGTGTATCTGTCTGTAGTGGCAATAGAGAGTTTTGCAAGTGTAGAACCAC
>JAESST010000498.1 GCA_016763995.1 Flavobacteriales bacterium
ACTGGCCAAGGGCCTCCCAAATCGATTGTGATAGATCTCTTTAAATCTAGTACAGGAACATATGACGAAGATATTTTCTCTCGTATCGATGCCTCCAGTTTCCAATACAAAATTAACAATGGCGCGTTCCAATCCATTAGTCCGAGCTCTACTTTTTCTACTCAAAACAATGGCGATTACAGCTGCTTAGGCTCCAACCCCATTGGCAGAGTTCTACTTGATTTACCCAATTTAGCTGTTTCAGAAAACTTAACGCTCACATGGGACATATATCATTGCGGAATCAATGTTTGCCTCAATCAAAAAGTAATGGGTTGGGAATATGAATTAAATTACAAAGACACTTGCGACTACAATTCCTACAATTCAACTGGTACAGGAGAGAGCAACAACATTGACAAGCTAAGCTTATTTACAGAAACGCCTTCTGACATAAATCATGGAGAAAGCGAAATATTTACCTACACCATTTCTAGTTTCTCCAATGACCTTCCTGTAGGAACAGGCGCGCATTATGAATTAATTTTCACATTGCCGGTAGGCTTAATGTATAACAGTGGCTTAAACGATTTAACTTTTCATAGTGGCCCTACCACATGGCAAGCATTTCAAACAACATACAATTCTCAAGAACATTCTATTACTGCAAAGTATGCCCTACCTGAGCCATTTTCAATTCCTAAATCTGAGATTAATTTAATCTTAAGTGGAGATTGCACTCAAATTGGAGCAAACGATGGGACAGTTGAAATTGAACTAGACATTAACTACATAAGCGATAGCACTTGCTCTCCAGGTTATAAAATACCTTTTGCATGCGATTACAAAGTAGATGTAGATTTACATTGCCCTCCAATTGGTCAATGTGAAGGCATGCGGTTTGAATCTTATGAAATTAATAGAACAAGTTTCGGATCTCCGGATAATGATCAAAATGGACTCGCCGATGCCTCCGGCAGCATAAACCCTCAAAATATAAAAGAGAACAGGGTAATGGTAGGAGACACTTTACTTGCCTTATTTAAAGGTGTAGTAGACACTTCAACAAGTCACCCTCAATGGTTATATGGTTATGCCTCCACTTTAATTGAGCTAGGTTCAAACTTATCATCTATAAGCGCTTCTATTACTATTTACGATGCCAGCTCAAGCCAATACATCAACTGTAATCAGGTAGCAATTACAAGTCAAGTAACAGGCAATAATCAAACATTTTATTATGATTTTAGTCCGACATCATTATCTAGTAATTGTAGTAACCTTGTTGGGTTTCAATTTCAATCAGGCGATTCTATCTGGTTAACAACTGAATACAAAGTAACTGGAAACATTGGAGGAAACGTACAAGAAGTAAAAGCTAGCAACGAATTTTACCTAAGCAACACAGCCAATCCATCACTAGCTCAGGATAAATACCAATGCGGAATCTATAACGACAAATTTACCTTAATCGGTTATTATTTTACTAACTCATGGGTAAACAATTATACTATAAAGAAATGTACAAAAGTAATTTCTCAAAGTTTTTGGTTAAGTATTGGAGATTGTTGTTCTAATTATGACGGAGGAGATTTATTCCCTTTTGAATACCGCAACTGGGCAAATGTAAAAATGGCTAGAGTTACTATCCCTTCTGATTATGTTGTTTTAAATAGTTATGTACGCCAACGAAGAACGCTATATGTCAACTCTTCTGCTACACAATTAGTTGATTCCATCACAGCATTATCAAACACGAACAATACATTAGTATTCGACCTAGAACAACATTACATTCCAAATGGGGGATCAATTTACTTAAGTGATGATGGGTTTCAGGGAACATTATATTTAGAAATAGCCCCAACTTGTGATGTGCCTAATAATACCTTCCAAGATATTGACTGGGAGTTTTCATTTAAGAAGGCAGATTTTATTGGTGGGGGAGATACGGATTGGTACACTTCAAATCCTGATAGAATTAGGTTTAACCCAACTAATCTTGTTCTGTCATCAACAAACCCAATAATAGATGGTTTAGAAAAAACAATTACTTGGAATTTAAACGTAAAAAATAATACAGGTAATTCTGACGCTACTAGTTCTTGGTTACATTTGAAAACACCTTCAGGAGAATTAGAGATAGTAAAAATTGAAGAAGTAAGTTCAGGGGGAACTCTTTCTCAAGTAAGCGACATTTATCAAATAGGTGACATCAATCGAAGCCAAAGCAAAGATTTTAAAATTACTGCACGTTACAATAGCTGTAGTGTTGACCTCATCTGGGTGTATGCAGGTTATGAATGCTCGGGATACCCCTCTTCCTTTTCAAGTTTTAAATGCAGCTATTCACAAATGGAATTGCGTGTTGAACCAAAACCGGCAGGAATACAAGCCATTATGGATGGTGTTACCATTGGCGGTGAATGCAACAACACAGTTGAAGTTACAATAGAAGTAGCAAGTGTAAAGTTGGCAAATGCCGATAGCATTGAGGTTCACTTTTCATTACCCTCAAACAATAGTCTTAGCTACAATAATGGCAGTAGTAAATTCAAATATCCTCTCGCCAATAATTTTTCGAGTATTAATGATCCTGACTTTGAAGATTCAAAGTTTAAATTTAAAACGGTTAACCACAGCAGTGCCATACTTAACTATGGAGTCCCAGGAGTTCTTAATCTCGACTCTAATAAATTCCAAGTGAAGTTTCAGCTAAACATTGAAAACAATTTTATCCCAGGTGATTACGTAGCGATTTCAATTATTGGTCAAGAAGTATGCGGAAAACAACTTCAGAGCATAAACATGGCTTATGACCCAAGTGTAAAGTTTGAAAAAAACCAGACTTCCGGACTTTCTACTGATTCAGACAACAACTGGAGCATAGTATGGGTTGACTATAACAACGATGGATGGGAGGATGTTTTTGTAACCAATTACACCGCTAACCAACCCAATGCATTGTATAAAAACAACAGTGATGGTAGCTTTACTAAAACCACTAATGCAGGCAGCTTAACAAGCGATCTCACAAATTCTGTACCAAGCACCTGGGCCGATTATGACAATGATGGAGACATCGATGTATTTGTAGCCAACAACACGGGTTCAACCAATTTTTTATACGATAACAATGGAGATGAAAGCTTTACTAGAAATGATCTAAATCTCGTGAGTCAATATGGTGGTTACTGCCACAATGCCTCTTGGGCCGATTTTGATAATGATGGCTTTCTTGATTTATTCGTATCAGAATATATGCCTACAAAATTTAATCTCCTATATCGTAATTTAGGAAATGGTAGCTTTATATTAACATCAGGGAATCCGATTAGTGAAGAAGCCTCATATTCTATAGGAGCGACTTGGGGTGACTACGATAATGATGGTGATTTAGACCTGTTTGTACCCAATACCAACAATTCTCCCAACTCTCTTTATTCGAATGAAGGAGATGGTAAATTCAATAGAATAACAACTGGTGAGATCGTCACTGATTCTACTAATTCTGTCGGCAGCAGCTGGGGCGATTATGACAACGATGGAGACTTAGACTTATTTGTTGCCAACTCTGGAAATCAGAACAATTGCCTGTATCAAAACAATGGTGATGGAACATTTACAAAAATTACCACAGGCATTGTAGTCAATGATGGGGGGCATTCTCATGGTAGTTCTTGGGCAGATTTTGATAATGATGGTGATCTTGATTTATTGGTAACAAATGATCAGGATAATGCAAACAGACTTTACACCAACAACAAAGATGGCAGCTTTTCTTTATTCGACAATGCCATTAACAGCGATATGGCTAATTCTTTTGGTGCAGCCTGGGGAGATTATGACAACGACGGAGATTTAGATGTGTTGATAGGTACTCGAGACAATACTACAGATATTTTCCTAGAAAATGTCAGAGGGTCTTGTTTGGGGAATG
>JAESST010000042.1 GCA_016763995.1 Flavobacteriales bacterium
CTGCCTGGCTCAATTCCTTTAGATACCTGAAGCCTAGACAAAAGATATCTCAGAATTTTATTGGGTATATCCCAAATTCTCACTGGCTACTGACTTATAAAATTCCCGCCACATGCTTAATCTGCAGGGTAGCAAAAGCGGCATCGTAGTTGGCATTGTCATGGTCGGTATAGGCCTGAATCCGAAACTTTTCTGCCTCCAGCACCTCTGTAGAAGTAATTAGGCCAGCTTGATAGCGGTTTTTACTAGACGTAAGATTTTCTTCCGCCTGCTCGATGTTGATACTTGTCATACGCTGACGCTTCTGTGCCGCCTCTAAAGCCAGCCAGGCCTGCGTCACCTGCATTTCCACGATACCCTTTAACTCAGCTTCTAGTGCCTTAACGGAGGTCGCCTGGCGCTGTAATTTATTGCTGTGATGGCCGCTGACGCCGCCGTCAAAAACCTTCCAGGTCATACTAACCTGGGCTGCGAAGACATCGTTATCGATCAATATCCGATTATTGTGATGTAAGTAGGTACCACTTAGACTCACTTGTGGCTTGCTAGCAGCTTTAGCGACCTCAGCAGTTTTCAGAAGTGCCTCGGCTCGATATTTCAGTACCTGCAGATCGGCTCGTTGGGTCAGAGCCTCTTCGTTCAATTCAGACAGTGTCTGAGTGGTGGGCGGCAGGTTTATTGGCTCCAGCTCAAACACCGTATCCAGGGGTCGATTGAGTTGCCGGTTATAACCCACTTTAACCATTTGCAGGCGATGTTCAGACTGTAATAGTTCCTGTTTTGCACCGGCTAAGGCGACTTTGGCCATCAATAGGTGATTGCGAGCAACCAGGCCTTGCTGCCGCAAGTTATTAACATCGTTTTTGTGACTGGTCACGCTTTTAACGTGACTCTCTGCCAGCACCACAGCGCTTTGGCCGCGTAGTACATCGAGATAAGCTTGTACAACGGTAATTTTGACGCTACTGACCGTGTTCGAGGCATTGGCGCTGATTGCCGACTGCTGGGCTTTGGCGGCTTCGATATCCGCGCTGATACGCCCGCCAGTATAAAGTGGCAGCGTAGTTAAAGCCCCATAATAAGCCGACTCTTCATCCCAATAAGTGACGCTTAAAGGGCTAGCCATGCCGAAATTAGCCGAGAAGGTCGGTGGACTATCCAGCCTCAAATACTCCGCGCCCAATGTGATGCTGGGTAGCCGCTGGGCGCGAGCGCTATCAAGTTGTTCCTGGGCTGCCAACTGATCCTGTGCTGCAGCCTGTATTTTAAAGTTTTCCGCCAAGGCCATCGCCCAGGCCTGTTCAAGGGTTTCCGCACTAATAGAAGAGCTCCATAACGATAACATCACCAAAATAGTAGATAGCTTGAGCATGACCGTATCAGGCGGGTTGGTCTAACAGCAGACGCTTGTTGGCAAGCGCGCTATAAAGAAGTAAAGGCACGACAACCAAAGTTAACAGGGTAGCGGCAATGGTGCCAAAAATAACAGACGTCGCCAGGCCGTTAAAATAAGGATCGCCAATCATAATGGCAGTGCCACAGATGGTGGATAAAGCAGTTAACATGATTGCTCTAACTCGGAGCTTTGTACCCTGCACTATGGCCTCCTCAAGACTAAGACCTGAGTTATGAAGTTCTGTCGCAAAGTCAATGATCAATAGAGAGTTTCGAACCACGATGCCTGACAGGGCAATGACTCCGATCATTGATGTAGCGCTAAATACCTCTCCGGTTATCCAATGCCCAGGGAATACCCCTATTAACGCCATAGGAATAGACGACATTGCTATCAGAGGTGTTATATATGAATGATAATAAGCGACCAGAAATATATAAATACACGCGACAGCTAAGAGGAAAGCACCTGTGAAATCGGCGAAGGTATCGAGTGTCATTCGAATTTCCCCTTCCCACAGTAAATGATAGTAATGTGACGTTTCCGGATACGTATGCTTAAAACCGAGATTTCCTGTTTTCAAGAACAGGCCATCTTCTGTCGTTGACCCATCCAATAAATTGTTCAGATGAATAACTGCGTAGACTGGCGCGGTAGTGCCAAGCTCCCCCCCTACATAAGTTACACGATCGTAATTTTTGCGATGAATTGGCTTATCTGCACTGACCAGACTTATATCGGTAAGCTCGGACAATGGTACTTTTACACCACGGGAATTTGTTGCATATACCATCGATAAACTTTCAGACGTCAGTCCTCTGTTATTTAATCTCAACGTAATCGGCACGGAAGAATTTTCCGTCTCCATATCCATACGTCCGATATATTGATCATCAAAGCTATGAGCTAAGATGTCTGCAACATGACTCACATCAACGCCGGAAGCCATTGCTTTTTCACGATCTACCACCACTCGGTACAGCGCTAAATCGGTGGCCAGAGAAGTCCATACATCAGTAACGTCATAGGTGTTTTCAAACGTATTTTTTATTCTTTTTGCTATTGCTTCGGTAATCTCTCTGTCGCGGCCATACACTTCCGCCATCACAGTTCCCCGCACAGGAGGCCCAGGCGGCTGTTCTAAAACTTGAATTACACTGCTGGGGTAACGTTTTTTTATCAACGATAACGCAGCCCTGATTTCGTTTACAATTTCAGATGAAGTCTTTTTACGCTTACTTTTATGAATAATATTGGCTCGAATATCCGCTACGTTCTGCCCGCGCCTAAGATAAGTTCCACGCATCAATGTGTTTTTATCGACAATAGACGCCCGACCAACAGTGGTAAGGTGGTTTTTTAAATAGGCTTTTTCGCGCAGTAGAGAGCCAATCTCTCTAGCGACTTTATCAGTCAGTTGTTTAGGCGTAGAGCTTGGCATGTCCAGCGTAACGACAAAAGTCTCGTTATTACCTCTCGGCAAAAAGGCCAGACTTACTCCAAACCATGAGGACGGTCCGGCCACACCCTCCGGCCTTATAAATTGCCACGCTGGTAACAGCAGGGCAATCACTAAACCGATAACTAAACTAAGAGAAAGCCGACGGCGATGTTTATCTTCGAGGATAAGCGACGAAATAATTTTTTCCACCAATACTGCGATGGGAAATTTATCGCTTTTATCGGATTCGATCGTATTGGGTTCAAGACTCATGATTTTCTGGGCTGCCCAGGGCACAACGGTATAAGCCAGTAAAACTGAACTAAACATCGCAACAATCACGTTAAAAGAGATCGGCTCGAAATAGGCGCCGGTCACCCCGCTCACTAATAACATCGAAGAAAAACCAATAATCACTGCTATTGTTGCAAAACTTGTTGGGTTACCAACTTCATTCACGGCATCGAGTGTCAGTTGGGTTTTATCGGCACTGCTAGCGGAATCTTTGCTAGCGGATATATTTCTATTCGCCAAGTTAAGCGAATATTGCCGATAGTGCCTGCTGATATTTTCAATAACTACGATAGCTGCGTCGACAATCATACCCAGGACTAATATCACTGCAAAAAGACTGACCTTATTTAATGTGAAACCGCATAAATACCCTGCGCCCAAAGTTAGACCAAGTACTGCTGGAATAACCATGCCGACTATAAACGCTTGTTTAAACCCCAGAAAAATAACGGTAATCAACATTACGGCAGCGAGGGCGATTCCGAGGTTACTAATCAAAACGTTTATATCGTCATCGGCCCTTTTACCATCGTCTCGGGTAACGATAAGCTCAACGCCATCTGGAATGACGACACCTTTTAATGCTGTCGCCCTCTTAATGACAGCGGTTGCCATCGTAACGGCATTCACACCAGTTTTTTTAGTAACAGCCACCGTCACTGCTGGCCGTTCAACAGTTCCCAATTTGCCAAAACCTTCAGCCGCTGGGCCATAAGCAAATCGAGTAGATATCTCAGGGTCTTCATCCTGGTTATCAAAAATTTCTGCAATTGCTCCAAGATAGACAAGCGCCCCGTTCCTGGAGCTCACTGCCAGGTTTTTAAGTTCCTCGATATTTCTAAATGAACTAGAGAGTTCAACCGAATAGCGCTCATTGTGTTCAGATATTGATCCGAGTGTTGACGTCAGATTTGCTGACCTCAATGCTGCACGTATTTCGTCAAGACTAACCCCATAAGAATGAGCCTTGGCCGGATCAATCAGAATATTGATACCGCGATCCCGACCGCCAGCAATGGATGTGCTGCCCACCATCTCCAATGACAGTATGTGTTCAGCCATACTGTCAGCGATCTTTTTTAATGCATAGTTGCCATAAGTTTCAGACGTGAGCGTCAACATCAC
>JAESST010000499.1 GCA_016763995.1 Flavobacteriales bacterium
CGAGTAGAGAAAGCATTTAGAATTATTTTAAAAGATACAAATGTAAAGGCTATTTTAGTGAATATTTTTGGTGGTATTGTAAGATGTGACCGTGTAGCACAGGGAGTAGTAGATGCATATAAGAATATTGGAGAGATTCCAGTACCTATTATTGTAAGGTTACAAGGAACAAATGCGGTAGAGGCTAAGAAAATTATTGACGATTCTGGATTAAAAGTACATTCTGCAATATTATTGCAAGAAGCTGCTGATAAGGTGGCAGAGGTATTAGGATAACAAAAAAGGCCCGATCAAACGATCGGCTCTTTTTTGTTAAATTTGGTTTATATTGTAAACTTGTTTATATTTGAGAAGTATTTATAAAACAAAGGTTATGAACGAAGCAGAAAAACAAATTGAATATATAGAGGAAATGATAGCAACAACCAAAGGAAACCTTTCGAGTGGAAGTATCCATTTTTTGTTGTGGGGCTGGCTCGTATTTATAGCAGCATTAAGTAACTATATCATTCTAAATTTTACTGAATATAATAATCATTGGATCCCTTGGCCTGTTTTAATGGGGATGGGAGCGGTACTTGCTATTTACTTTGGTCGCAAAGAGTCAAAAGAAAGTGTTGTAGTCACTAAAATTGATAAAATGCTTATCCAGCTTTGGGCCGGATTTGGTATCACGCTTGCCGTTGTATTGTTTGCTATGGGAGCAATAGGGCCGACTAAAGTTTATCCTATGTTAATGGCTTTATATGGGCTGGGGACTTTTGTTAGCGGAGGGATGTTAAATTTTAAACCCTTACAAATTGGTGCTGTTGCAGCTTGGGTTTGCGCAGCTATTGGATTTTATCAAGTACAATTTGATAGCCAGTTAATTTTGATAGCTGCTGCGATATTGTTCTCATATATTATTCCTGGTCATTTGTTGGCCTCAAAAAAGTAAGACCTATGTTTAAAGATTTAGATCCTTTGTTACATTCTCAGTTGAGATTAGGCATAATGTCTATTTTGATGGCAGTGGAACATGCTGATTTTACTTACTTGAAAGAGAAGACAAATGCTACGGCAGGAAACGTTAGTGTTCAAATAGATAAGCTAGAAAAAGCAGGATACATTAAGGTTGCAAAGTCTTTCAGAGATAAACGACCATTAACTACCTGTAAGATTTCAAAAACAGGAATTGCTGCTTTTGAAAAATATGTCAATCATCTAAAAACTTACATAAATAAATAGACATGAAAATAATAGTAGTAGGTTTCTGTTTCCTGATTTGTTTCATTACAATGGTTTAGGTGATCTATTTAACTGGAGCTCGATTATTAGTTAGAAACTCCGCGAGGGCTAATTCGATTTATCATTAGTTATACGACTTGGCGAGAAAAAGGAGATTTTGGTATGAATGGGAAGTGGAATCCTTTTAGAGATGAACCTTACCAAAATTGAAGTAGAATAATAAACACAGAAAGAATGGAAAATACGGAAGAAAAAATAAGAGAAGAAGCAAAAGAAAGAGTTGCTTTCAAAAAGCATTTGAAAGTTTATGTAGCAGTAAATATATTAACATGGGCAATGTGGTGTCTTACAAGTTTTAAAGATGGGAGGACACATGGATATTGGCCTATTTATTCAACCTTAGGCTGGGGCTTTGGAGTGTTAATGCACTATATTGGGGTATACAATAAAAACGAATCTGCGGTTGAGAGAGAGATAGAGAAAATTAAGAAGGAAAGAGATATTTCTTAGTCCTATTTTTTTATCAAATAATAGACACAGGTGGTTAGGAAGTTTCTTAGAATAGGAATACTTCCAATAAATGAATTTTGAATTCTTGGTTTTAAGTTGAATTTGTATTTGTAAATTGGATTAAACAAATAGAATTCTTTCATGGGAATGCTATAATTGTTTTTAAATACAAGTTTCTGAAAACGCTCGATACTAATGCCAGTTTCTTTAATCTCAATAAGATCATCGATACATTTTTGGTCTTCTCCTGCTGCCTTTAAGACTTTTTTGTATATGCTCAAGGGAAGCATATGGTAATAAGGGAATTTACTAAGAAGTTTGCTTTTTGCAATTTGTTGATGTCCGCCAAAAGGCATTTGCCAAGGTGGGAATCCAAAAAAGATATGTCCGTTAGGCTTAAGAAATTCTCGCATATAGGCTAGAATTCGGTCTTGATCGTGAATGTGTTCAATTACGTCTTTTAATATAATAAGGTCAAATTTCTCTTTAATCTCTGTGTCTAAATCCATTTCATAAATGTCTTTAGACAACAACTCAACTTGTCCTTTTTTTATTTCTTCTTCAAAAACTTGTTTGGCAATTTGAACTCTACTGTCTTGAAGTTCCACTCCAAGACCAAAACAACCTAAATCAGTGAAGGCTTTTAATACGCCACCTTCTGCACAGCCAATTTCCATTACCCGCATCCCTTCTTTGATTGGGATGGTTTTTTCGATAAAGGGAATGACATAATTTTTAGCATTATCATACTGCATTTTTATGTAAGTCTCTTTATCTTTGTGGAATTGGAATGCCATATGCCTTTCTAAAAATTGAAGGCTAAAATTAGTTGTTTTTTTAATATGAAAACGGTTGGAATAATAGGCCTAGGTTGGTTAGGATTAGAGTTAGCCAGCAGCTTTAAAAAAATGGGATTTCAAATCGTTGGAACAACAAGATCTTTATCAAAGGCGCAAGAGATAAAAAGAGAGTTTAATCAAATTATACCTTACCAATTAGGGGAATCTCTTGAAATATTAAGCTTTAATTACCAAGTAGACTTATTTGTGCTTACCATTCCTCCTTCTTCAGTTGTTGAGTATTCAATAGAACTGAACAAAACGATTCGGTTTTTAAAGAAGAATCATAAAACAGCAAAGATTGTTTATACTAGCTCTATCTCCGTTTATGGAAGTGCATCAAGAAATATTGACGAAACTAGTTCAATAAACCCTGAAACGCTAAACGCTAAAAAGATAGTTGAAGTTGAAAGGTATTTAACAGAGAATTATTATGAGAGTGCTGCTATCATTCGTTTGGCAGGCTTGGTAGGTGGGAATAGAGACCCTGTTCATTACTTATCTGGTAAAACTGGAGTAAAAAAGCCAAGGGCTAAGGTTAATTTGATTCATAGAGAAGATGTTTTGCATCTAATTTTGACATTAATGGAGCATTTTCAAGCAGGTATTTTTAATTTAGCATGTACCAGTCATCCAATTCGGAAAGATTATTACAACTGGATGGCAGAACAAAAAGGGTTATTGCAGGTAGAATTCGATGAAGAGGATATAAGATTGGATAAAGTCGTAAATTGCATCGCTGTAAAGAGTATGAATTTTGAATTTAAGTATAACTCTCCATATGATTTTCCGATTTCAATCTAAATGCTTGAAAGGCCTGATAATCCTGCTTATTTCAACATTCTCTACAATGAAAGTTTCAAGTCAAGTGGTAGAAGCTGGGGTTCATGCAGGATATAGCTTCTCAAAATTCACACTTGATCAGAATAGGTTAAACGATCAAGTTTTTGTTAAAGCAGGGAAACCTTTCAGTGGATTTACTTTTGGTATTCAAGTATTAGTGAGCCCACCAAAATTGCAGAGTACAACAAGTTTTAGAATTGTACCATCTTTGTTACTTGAAGCTTCTGTTTGTAGGTGTGGTGGAAACATTGAATTGTCGCTTACAACTCCTAATGGGGTGAGAACGTTCAATGAGCTTTCATATTTAATATACCGAGGAGAGTATAGCGCAAAATTTGTAGCAGGTATTAAGGGGCTTCAGTTAATGCTTGGACCAATGATTACGAATCAATTTTATACGTCAGTAAAGATTGGCGCTTCTGAAGGATCTCAATATGCCGGAGATCAGTTTAAAGCACTTGCATTGGGCTATGAATTTGGTGTTAGCACTAAGTTGAATAGGGTCCATTTGTCAATGAGATACAATCGGATTATAGGGGCCTATGGAAAGAAAACGGATTTAATCCCTACCGCATATAAACATTTTCAAATACGTTTTATGTTGCATTACTATTTTTTACAGAAGAATAAAGGTAAAAACTGGGGTAGTATTTATTGGGATTAACAAATTTTCAAAGCTCAGATCAATTTTTTATATTTACTAGGCACTAAAACTATCTCTATCTCTGAATTTAATAAAATAGCCACAGCTCTTGCTTTTTCCCCAACTGCAGAATCTTTACTTCACGAAGCAAAGAGAATTGCCAATGGATTTTCTGCACAACTTTCTTTAATACATGTAGGAGAAAAGAATGATAAAGCAGAAGCCCAGATGAGATCAATTTTGGAACGTGTAGGAATTGATGAGAAAATAACTGAAATTATTTGGAAAGAGGGGAAGCCTGTTGAAACACTAAATAAAGCATGTGAGGAGGCAAAAGTAGATTTGTTAATTCTTGGCGCTAGTAAGAATGAGGCATTATTTAGATATTACATTGGATCTATTGCCCGAAAGATTTCTAGAAACCCAGTATGTTCACTTCTATTAATTACTGAACCAAATAAAAAGGAAAGTAATTTGAATAATATCGTTGTTACAGGGATAGACCATATAAAGACAAAAACATCGATTAAGGCTGCACTAAATTTTTCAAATCAATTTAAGGCGAAGGAAGTAACCATTGTAGAAGAAGTGAAACCTTCAAAAGTTAAGACAAGGATAGATGATCACAATAGTTTAAGAGAGGCTTATCATGAAAAGGAGGAGCTAGAAAAGGAAGAGAATAAGCGAATTCAGAATATACTGATGCCTCTACAAATGAAGGGGAGTGCAAAAATTTCAATGAAATGTGTTTTTGGAAAAGAAGGATATTCGATTGGGCATTTTGCTGAAATCTGGGGAGCTGATTTGTTGGTGATGAATAGTCCTGACAAAAAGCTAGGATTCCTAGATCGATTTTTTCCACACGATCTAGAATATGTTTTATCGGACATGCCTTGTGATTTAATGATTGTTCATCCGAAAGAATCATGAAAGAAGTTCCAAAAGGTTTAGAAGGGTTCAAAAAGAATGGGCTCAGAAACATGCTTTCTGGCTTTGTTGTTTCTTTGATTGCTTTGCCTTTAGCATTAGGCTTAGCACTAGCTTCTGGGGTTCCACCAATGGCAGGAATAATTTCTACGATCGTTGGAGGAATTATTGTTTCTATTTTTGGAGGAAGCTATGTAACGATTTCGGGTCCTGGGAATGGTCTAGTCGTTGTTATTCTAACTTCTGTTATAGTTTTAGGAGGAGGTAATCTAATAGTAGGATATGCTTATACGCTTGGTGCAATTGTTGTATCCGGAGGAGTTATAACACTCTTGGGCTTTTTGCGCCTTGGGAATTTATCTGACTTTTTCCCATCAGCTACTATTCAAGGAATGTTGTCGGCTATCGGGTTAATTATTATTGCAAAACAAATTCATGTTATGTTTGGGGTTTCGGGAGTAGAGGCACCCAATAACTTTATGTTATTGGCTAAAATTCCCACCACGATAGTAGAAGTTATACGATCTGCCTCTATTCCATGGGTAGCTCTATTGGGTGTTTTGAGCTTAGGTATAATGGCTTATTATGCTAAAATTACCAATCGATATTTTCAGGCAATACCAGCACCAATGTGGATTGTTTTGATTGCGATTGGCTTTTATTATTATTTTGAGTGGTTCTCTGAAATGGAATTTCCAATTGATAGTTCTTTCTTGATTCAAATTCCAATTGATATATCAGAGAGCTTTGTTTTGGCAGATTTCTCTCAATGGAATACTGGCGTTTTCTTTACAGCTGTTATTTCCATTACTCTTATTGCAAGTATAGAATCTTTATTAAGCATTAATGCAGTGGATAAATTGGATGTTTACAAACGGAAGGCAAATGTTAATAAAGATCTAAAAGCTTTAGGTGTCTCTACTATGTTGTCCGGATTAATTGGAGGCTTGCCTGTTGTGGTTGTTATTGCTCGTAGTTCTGTTAATGTAAATCAAGGAGCCACTTCTCGATGGGCCAACTTTTTTCATGCTTTGTTTGTTTGTTTGTTTATTTTGCTGTTTAGCCAGTTGTTAAATTTAATACCTCTTTCTGCCTTAGCAGGAATTTTAGTTTTTACCGGCTATAAGTTGGCTTCTCCGGCTAAATTTATTCAGATGTATCAATTCGGAAAAGACCAGTTTGTTATTTTCCTGGTGACGTTACTAGCCACTTTATTGTTTGGACTAATCAATGGGATTGTGATTGGTATCCTGACCACTTTTGTAATTCAATTTTTCTTGATGGAAGATAAAATTGGTTTTTTGAGAAAACCTTTTCGTCCAAATACCCTTTTGTATCAAGAAGAAGATGGGAAGCTTCATTTAAGTGTAAAAGGGCATTCTAGTTTTTTGAACTACCTTAGGCTCAAGGAGAAAATGGATTCTATCCCTCCAGGAAAGCACCTCATTTTAGATTTTTCTCTAACTACTTTTGTTGATAATTCTGTAATGGAACACATTCATCATTATAGAGATAGTTTTGAAAAGAAGAACAGTAAATTAGAAGTTATCGGCTTAGATATTCACGATAGCATTTCTTCTCACCCTTTTGCTGCAAGGCGATTAATTCGGTTAACATCCTTTATAAAGAAAGGTGGAGTTTTGACCAATAGGCAACAAAAACTCAAAGATTTTTCGAAAGAAATAGGATGGAAGTTTAAAACGAATTCAGTTTTTAAAGCCCCGCTACTGGAAGCATTTCCATTCTTTAGAACTAAAACTATCGATCATGCATACAACGTGTTCAATGGAGAGCATAAGGAAGTTCCAATAACACTGATGGATGTGGAATTTTACGAAGGAGAGTTTATTGCAAAAGAAGTTCATAAACATACCGTTTTGTTATTTTCTCCTCCAATGAAAATACCTCGATTCAGATTGGACAAGGAAAGGATATTTGACCGTTTGGCAGGAATGGCAGGGTTTGAGGATCATGACATTGAAGGCTACGAAGATTTTTCGAGAAGATTTAAACTTCAAGGAGAGGACATTGAAGGAATAAAGAAATTTTTCACCCATGAAATTATCCTATTCTTTGAAAGTCATCCATATTATCATTTAGAATCAGATGGGGAGCACATTTTAATTCTAAAAAGTCAGCGGGTGGCAACCATAAGTGAGGTGAAAGCATTAGCAGTATATGGAGAGGAGCTAATTGATAAATTAGTGACTAGCGCCTAAACAAGCTCACCCAAAATGAATACTTTTTCTTTTTTCTCTAGAGTAGTAGCATAAAGAAATAATGTCCCTCCGTCTTTGATTTTATACTTTTTTTTGACGGCATCTGGGCTTTGTGAAAAATTGCGACAAACTACATTTGCTTTTTCTGTTAATCCTTTTTTAGGTTTCGATACATCTAATATTTTTATTGTTCTTCCGGGGAAATCCTTTATTAGATCAGTTGAGGTATAAAGGTGTGTATTGGTTTCAAGTTTTGCAATGTTGAGTAGCTCAGAAATTCTTTTAAACGCTCCTGCCTTCATAATAGAAGCATTGGGCTCGTATAGGAAATCTAGTGGCTTTGAGAAAGAGGAAAATGAATCTTTTTCTTCTTGCGTCGTAAAAGTGAAATTCTGTTTCTCGTTTTTCTTTAAATTAACGCATTGAATGCTAGGTTCTCCTTTGAAATTTTTTTGGAGTAAAAAAAGAATTTCTTTACACTCATTATCTACGGAAACAACATGTACCTCCTTGCAATTTGGAAGCTCCTCTAAAGCCTGTGAAATGTCGAGCATTGGAGAAAGTTTAATCAGGCATAAAGAACTTTTTTTCCATATCAGAGGAATCATTTTTGCTACATTGGGTTCGCATTCGTTTATTCTAAATGCTTTTTCTTTCGTTGCCCTTCGATCAGGATCAATGTACACCAATTCAAATTGTTCGTTCGTATTTCTAAGAAAATGAATAGCCTCAGTATTATGAACATGAATGTTCTTCGCTGTTAAGGTTTTAAAATTCTGAGCAGTAATTTCAGCTAAATCATGGTCTATTTCAATATAATGCGACTGTTGAGCTTGTTTTGAGAAGAAATAAGAATCTAGGCCCATTCCACCACTTAAATCTGCTACTGTCTTAGCAGGAATAATTGACGCTTTATAATTTGCTGTTTTCTCTGAAGAAGATTGAGAAACTGCTCTAGCTGATGGGTAAACAAAATTGGGAAAAGTAACTAAAAGGGGGAATTTCTGTTTTGCTTTCTGTCTCCCATTAATTTGATTTAGAATAAAATCTTTTGGAAGTGTCTCGTTCTTGCTGAGTAGTAATGCTACCTCTGAAACAGACTTAGCCTCATGTTTTGATATGAATTCAGAAACTGCTTGTTTCAATCTATTTGGGCTTTAATGTATTGACATAATCGTGTGCCTTGTCTAGCCATTTGGCAAGCATTTCTTTTTCTTTAAGAAGGTGATCATGAATCAATATATAATCTTTCATGGTTGCGTTGTGGCTAATAAAAGCTTCGCCTCCATATTCTTGACCAAACTCTTTTTGATCCTCTTTACTTAAGCGGAAACCCAATTGACCAGCCTTATTTAAAAGAGAGTACATGTATCCATTCGATGAGGTATAAGGCATTGTTTTGCCTTTTCGTTCAGAGTGTGAGGACAGTATTACGATCTCATCGTATGTGTTTAAATTTTCTTGATAGCTCATTCTCCTAAAAAGATAAATGACAAAATATTAGAGCCCATTTGTAAGGCCTTCACTCTAGTTACTTCAGAATCATTATGAATCGCAGGGTCTTCCCATCCATCTCCCAAATCGCTTTCTGTGGAGTAAAACAAGACAAGACGACCCTCTTTAATAATCCCTAAACCTAAAGGAGTCTTTCCATCATGTTCATGAATTTTTGGTAGGCCATTATTAAAATCGTATTTCTGGTGATAAATGGGATGATTAAAAGGGACTTCTATTAACTCCTCATTCGGGAAAACCTTTTTAATCTCTCTTCGAACAAACTGGTCCATTCCATAATTATCATCAATGTGCAGAAAGCCTCCTGCCATTAAGTAAGTATTCAAGTTTTCAGCTTCCTCATTGGTAAATACTACATTTCCGTGTCCAGTCATGTGTAAAAAAGGATAGTCAAAAAGCTCAGAACTACTAGCTTCCACAATTGCCTGTTCTTTTTTAATGTTTGTTTTTAGATTTTTGTTGGTAAACTCTATTAAGTTGGGTAAGGAGGTTTCTAAGTTAGAATACCAGTCACCACCTCCACCGTATTTCAAAATGGCAATTTGATAACTCCCGTTTTGAGCAAGGCCAATTAATGGAAGAAATATAATGAGAAAGAAGAGTTTACGCATTTATTAAGTGTATTGTGTGACAAGCTACTAGAGCTGCTGTTTCAGTTCTTAATCGACTTTCGCTTAAGCTGACTGATTTGAATCCTTTTGCAATGGCGAGTTCAACTTCTTCTTTGCTAAAATCACCTTCAGGTCCAATCAAAATTAATGCTTTTTGCCCTTTTGGGTGAACTTGTTTTAGGCTTTCTCGTGGAATATCCTCATAACAATGAGCAATGTATTTTAGATGATCAAAAGATTGTTCAATCAGGTTTTTGAAAGGGGTCAATTCTGAGAGTTTAGGTAATGTCGCTTTGTACGATTGTTTCATTGCACTGATAAGAATACGTTCTTGCCGATCATGCTTTAAAAGCTTTCTCTCTGAATGGTAGCTTTTAAAAGGATAGATTTCATCAATTCCTATTTCTGTTGCTTTCTCCAAAAACCACTCCCAACGATTTAGATTTTTGGTTGGGGCTGCTGCAATGCTGACTTTAAATGATTCTTTGAGTTCTGTTTTTTCAAGAATTGTTAAAACAGAGTTTTTAGGATGAGCACTTAACACTTCACAAACGTATTGATTTCCCAAACCATCGATAGCAGAAACCCGATCTCCAGTTGTTAGTCGCAATACTTTTGCTAAATGCCTTGATTCCTCAGGGTCTAAGTTAATTGTGCCTTTTTGAATAGAAGTGGCGTAGAAAAGCTGCATTAAGCTATTTTAGATTTAAAATTTTCAATCACCTGTTTTGCTTCTGACATTTTTTGAGTGCCAATCATTCGGGTATCACCGCTTTTGGTCACAATCCTAATTCCATTACTTCCTCTAACATTAAAAGCTTTCCCTTTTGATGAGATTCGAATACCCCAGCCACCAAAATCTCGAAGGGGGTTATATTTTATTGTTTCAGCAGAATAGATGTCTTCCCATTTATAAGTAACCGTTTTAATATGAAAAGGAAACATTTTAATGTGAACTCCTCTTTCATCTATCCTTGTTTTTAGCTTGATCAAAACAAATAAAACGACAACACTTATTAAGATTAAGATCGGAGGAAGATTAGCGATTAAATCATCTTTTGCTATAAATTTATAAATCATAAAACTAAAAGACCCAATAATAAGTAACCAAAGCCACCATTGATTAAATCGTTGTTTTTCTTCAAAAATTGTTTTACTCATGCTGTATTTTATTTGAAATCGAATATACCTAATTTAGCGCAAAACTAAGATGATATGAAGAAGATTCTGATTGCAAATCGTGGGGAAATTGCATTGCGTATTATGAGAACTGCGAAGGAGATGGGAATAGCTACTGTTGCCATTTATTCTGAAGCAGATAGAAATGCATTGTTCGTTAGATATGCGGATGAGGCAGTTTGTGTTGGACCACCTCCATCTTCAGAGTCTTACCTAAGAGGTGATCATATCATTGAACTTTGTAAAGAAATGAAGGTAGATGGAATCCATCCAGGATATGGTTTCTTGTCTGAGAATGCTGATTTTGCTCGAAAAGTAAGCGAAGCAGGAATTATTTTGATAGGACCATCTCCTGAGGCAATGGAAGTAATGGGCAG
>JAESST010000500.1 GCA_016763995.1 Flavobacteriales bacterium
AATACTGGCTCCAGAAGCGGCTCCAATCTTTAACTCAGATAATAGAAATAAACTTGAAGAAGATTCCTCAAATACTGAAGTGAGGAAATCAATGGCTATTTGATTGGGTCTGTCCCAAAAACCAAGAATGATAAGCGCTACAAAGAGTAAAACTGTTAAAACTTTCACTAAATTCTTCTTAAAGGCTTTCATTTGCAGGGTATTGAAAGACCAAAATAGTGAATTTATTATCAATTGGCGAATTGACCTAAAAGTTATCGGTACTTATTCAAAACTTTACCAACATTCGTCGCCGCCAAGGGAACCTACTCCACTTACGAAGTTATTGAAACAACTTCCGTGACGACTTCTAGTTGAATCCATTAGTATTAAGCATAAGCGGTGTGATTCCTTCTGAAATATCCTCTTGCTCGTTTAACTGTACTGAACAACATAATAAAAATGAAAGCTAGCGTCAGAATCGCAAAGAGAGTTTACCGTTACTATCGCAATTTGCGTTGAAGTGCTATCCTTAAAAACAACCAGCCGTCTTTCCAATTGATTCTCAACAGACGCAGAAAGCAATCTTGCAAAATAATTGACTAAATGAGGAGGATTTCGGGTTTAGGAAAGCAGTCACTTGCCTGCAATCTTGCTATGCTAAAAAGGGCAAATACTAATAAAATAAAAAGCTTTTCATAGGGCTAATTCTTTCCAAAAGAGATGTCATCTGACAATTCATTAATATTTCCTTTTCGATAAGGGAAGTGAGCTTTTAACTGTTGACCAGCTTCTTTTGCTCCGGCAACCAAGCCTCCAACAAAATCTCCTTTTTTAAAGTATTCCAACATTAAAAGAGAAGTAGAATTCCAAAAATCTTCTGGTAGTTTTTGATTAATTCCAGTATCTCCTAAAATAGCAAATTCTCTATCCTCAATTGCAAGGTAAATAAGCACACTATTGCGCAATTTGGTCTTGTGCATCTCCAACTGTTCAAACACAAAAGAAGCTCTATCCATCGTCTCCCCTTTGCACTTTCTCTCAATGTGAATTTTAACTTCCCCTGAAGTGTTTAATTCTGCATCTTGAATTGCATCTCTTACAAGTTGCTGTTCAGTCTCTGTAAATATATCTTTCGCCATCTTAAAATTCTACTTTTGGTGCGTTCTCTGTTCTGGCATCTACTTCAAAATATCCTTTATTTTCAAAATTAACCCAGCCCAAATAAATGTTTCTAGGAAACTGTTTGATGTAGATATTGTAATTTCTTGTCACTTCATTAAACCTTTTCCATTCTACTGAAATTCTATTTTCTGTGCCTTCCAATTATGCCTAAAATTCCGTAAAATATTGATTGGCTTTAAAGTCCAGGTATCGCTCGAAAGTCACAAGCAGTCTTGATAAAAACCCACTCAATTGACTTTTTCCTGCTTGAACTCATTACTATCGTGGTAAATAGTAATACAACTATGTTTTAAATTTTCAGCTTTTGGGGGTATAAAAAAGGCTCAACATAATGTTGAGCCTTTTCCATTTAAATTAATTCAACACTTCGTTTGATAAATTTACTGAGATCTTCTCCCTTCAGCAAACTTTGCGAGAGTAATGCTAAATCCGTGGCTTGTTTTGCCATGTCTTTCTGCTTTACTTCGTCTTTCTCAGAAAGAATCTTCGAAATCAAAGGATGGTTTGAGTTTACTGCCAGATTATACATATCAGGCATATTTCCCATTCCCATCATTCCGCCACCGCCAACGGCGCTCATGTCTTTCATCCTTCTCATAAACTCTGCTTGTGTAATTGTTATTGGCTGATCAGCCTCACTCATACTTACAAAATTAACAGTGAAACTTTCATTTGAAACAGCTCCTTCAATTACAGGCTTCAATACTTTTTGATCCTCTTCTGTCAATTTAGATGGAATTTCTTCATCTTTCTTAATTAACTGATCAATCGTTTCACCATCTACCCTTGTGAAAGAAGTATTCCCATCAATTTGCTCTAATTTCCCAACTAAATGCGGAGAAAGTGGAGTATCCATTACCAACACATCATACCCCTTAGCTTTTGCAGCATCAATATAACTGTATTGCGTTTCTACGTTAGATGCATATAAATAAACAACTTTAGAGTCCTTATCTGTTTGATTTACTTCAATTTTGGTTTTATATTCTTCAAAAGTGTAATATTCGCCGTCTGTATTTTTATACAAAGTGAATTTCTTTGCTTTTTCAGCAAATTTTTCATCAGAAAGAATCCCGTACTCAATAAAGATCTTAATGTCATCCCACTTCTCTTCAAAAGCTTTCCTGTCTTTCTTGAAAAGATCTTCTAACTTATCGGCTACCTTTTTACTGATGTAGTTTGAAATTTTCTTGACGTTCGCATCTGCTTGCAAATAAGAACGAGACACGTTTAATGGAATGTCAGGAGAATCAATAACCCCATGTAATAGTGTTAAGAAATCTGGAACAATACCCTCAACAGAGTCAGTTACAAACACCTGATTACTGTATAATTGAATCTTATCTTTTTGAACTTCAAGATTCCTTTTCAACTTAGGAAAATAAAGGATTCCTGTTAGGTTGAACGGATAATCTACATTTAGGTGAATATGAAATAACGACTCTTCAAAGTTCATCGGATATAATTCACGATAAAAATCTTTATAATTCTCGATACTTAAATCTGCAGGGGCTTTTGTCCAAGCAGGAGAGGGGTTGTTGATTATATTGTCAACCTTTATTTTCTTCTGCTCTTCTTTTGTTTCCTTACCATCAGCATCTTTTGTTGTTGCTGGAGTATGCTCTGGATCATCAATTTCTTTTGTACCAAACTTAATCGGCACTGCCATAAATTTACAATACTTATCTAGTAATTCCTTTATTTTAAACTCACTTAGATACTCTTTTGAGTCTTCTGAAATGTGTAATACAATATCAGTTCCTCTTTTCTTTCTAGTAGTATCTTCTTCTAAGGTAAAATTTGGACTTCCATCACACTCCCACCTTACTGCCTTACTACCTTTAGTATGTGATTTAGAAAAAATTTCAACTTTTTCTGCTACCATAAAGGAAGAATAGAATCCTAAACCAAAATGCCCAATGACACTTGCCTTGTCTTTATATTTTTCTACAAACTCTTCAGCTCCTGAAAATGCGATTTGGTTAATGTATTTATCAAGCTCTTCTTCCGTCATTCCAATTCCGTTATCAGAAAAAGTTAAGGTATTGGCTTTCTCATCTACTTTAACTTCCATTTGAATATCTCCAAGATTTCCCTTTATTTCTCCAATGTTGCTAAGTATTTTCAGTTTTTGAGTTGCATCTACTGCATTCGAAACCAATTCTCTTAAAAATATCTCCTGATCAGAATATAAAAATTGCTTGATAATTGGAAAGATATTCTCCGTTTGAACGTTAATCTGTCCTTTTGCCATAGTATTGTCCTTTTTTGATGTTAAATTTTATACATCAACACTTTTTCAAAGGATGTGCCAATGGTTTGATAATGACAATTTGGCGGTAGCAGTTAATAATCTTAAATTTAGATTATGAAAAAAAAGTTTAGTGTATCACTTTTAATGTTAGCAAGTACTTTTTGCTTTTCGCAATGGGTTACCTTACCAAACAACTTTCTAGGCCCAACAATTAATTCTAATTATACGAGGGTTGTCAATGACATTAGCATGACAAGTAATGGTTTAGGCTACCAGAAAATTGTGAGACAAATAACTGGTGCTAATGGCCCTACAGTAGATATTTATAAAACGACAAACGATTGGCAAAGCTCGCAACTTGTATCTTCCAATTTTGGAAATGCTGCATGTTGCAATGTTAGAATGAACTTTATAAACGACAGTGTTGGCATTGAAGTTCTAAGCAATATAGGCATTGATTATATTTCTATCACAAGAGACGGGGGTACTACTTGGAATCCATGGTTCACATCAAATAACATCACTAAAGTCCAGTTAATTAATGATTCCACTCTTTTTTATTCAAAAAACCATCCTACAAATGGGATAACAGTAAATCGGATCATTAACCAGCATCAATCAACGATCTATTCAGCAAATGATACCACTACTTTTTTAACAGGAAACGGCTTCTTTTTTTTAGATTCTAATTATGGATTCATCTTAACATATGATCCATTACAACCTTCAGCACCCAACATTCTTAAAAGAACCATTAATGCAGGACTAAGCTGGTATAATCTCTTTCCTCAAAGTGGCACCCAAGTAACTTCTATTAAAATGAAGAATAACACAGAAGGCTATTTCGGAATAAACAGTGGAAACATGTATCGTACAACTGATTCAGGCGTCATCTGGAGACTAGTTCGTACTCCGTTATCTGGCTCCGTGAATGACATTGAATTTGGACTCAACAATAGTGTCTACATTTCAGGACAGAATGGGATGTTGATGAATTCAACTGATAATGGCGTTAGCTGGACAAGAGATTCAATTGGAACTACAAAAGACTTAATCGATATTCATGTGTTGAAGAATTCCAATATCATGTATGTTTCTTCAAATGATGGGGAGGTTTACAAAAAGGGAATACTTACTTCAACTCAATTTATATCCCATCCTACCACAAAGCTAAATGTTTACCCAAACCCAGCTAGCGAGTTCATTACTATTAATTCAAAGGATAAATTAGAAAAAATCACCATCTTCAACTTATTGGGAGAAGTAGTATTAGAAAGTATTAACACAAAGATTAATATTTCTAAGCTAAAGCATGGCAGCTACTACATTCGTACTGAATCTGCCTTATCATCTTCAAGCATAAAGTTTATAAAAAACTAATTATACCACACAGCTAAATGCAAAACTGGATAGAAGAAAATAATCAGCTTAAAAGAACTTTTGAATTTAAAAATTTCATAGAAGCGTGGGGTTTTATGAGTCAAGTGGCCTTGCTTGCGGAAAAGGAAAATCATCACCCAGAGTGGAGTAATGTATACAACATAGTTAAAATCGTACTAAGGACCCACGATGAAGGGTTTAAAGTTACTGATCGTGACAGAAGCCTAGCCAAAAAAATAAATAAGCTAGTTGATTGATTACCTCAACTCAGCATTTAACTCACTCTTCAAACTAGAGATCATTTTCTCCATCACTTTATCGATATATTTATCTGTTAAAGTCTTATTTTCATCTTGAAAGGTAAAACTAACTGCATAGGACTTCTTACCTGAAGCTATGTTTTTGCCTTCATATACGTCAAATAGATTCACCTCTTTTAATAAACATTGCTCTACCTTTTTTGCAATAGATTGAATATCGCTAAAAGCAATACTCTCATCAATCAATAAGGCTAAATCTCTTCTAACGGATGGAAATTTAGAAACAGTCTTATATTGAACATCTTTCCCACTCAACATTCTGAGTACCGTATCCCAATTAAATTCGGCATAATAAACCGCTGCCTTTCCTTCTACCTTTTTAAGTTCAGCATCTGAGACCTTTCCCATTACCACTAAACTATTTTTTCCTTTAGTAAATTCAATGGCTGTGTCTAATCGTTCATCTTCTACCTCTTCAGATTTCCATTTTGAAACGCCCAATCTATTCAAGCAATTTTCTACTTTTTCCTTCAAGTTGAAGAAATTTATAGACTGCTTAGCTGCCTCCCAACTTTCTTCTTCTGCATCTCCGCTTAACCAAATTCCCAAACGTTTAGTTTCTGCAAATTTTGATTCACCTAAAGCTCTGTAGGTCTTTCCAAACTCATATAGTTTTAAATTCTTACGTCTTCTATTCTGATTATATACTGCAACTTCTAATCCTCCATAAAGCATAGATCCTCTTAATACTTCGGTTTCTCTACTTAAGGGGTTTACCATCCTCACCAACTCGTCCTTGTTTGTATAATATTCAGGATTAGTTAATGAATTATTAAAAATTTCTGAAAAGCCTTGACTACTCAGTAAATCTGCAATCGAATTTTCAATCTTATGCGGAACTACTTTTGGGTTAGGACTTAAGTTCGATTTCATAAAATCAGGCAATACAACGTTGTTGTACCCATAGATTCTTAAGATTTCCTCTATCAAATCCACATCACGTTGTACATCTACTCGATAAGCAGGCACTTCTAGTCTCAGCTTATCTTCTGTCTCATTTAAGATCCTAATCTCTAGGTTTTCTAAAATAGATTTTACCGTTTCTTTTGGTAAATCATTCCCAATCAACTTATTTACTTTGCTATATTCCAATTCCACCAAATAATTTTCAATTGGCTCAGGATAGATGTCTTGAATTTCTGAAGTAATCTCTCCTCCAGCAATTTCTTGAATTAACAAAGCTGCACGTTTTAACGCATATACTGTTATGTTCGGATCTACTCCTCTTTCAAAACGGAAAGAAGCATCTGTATTTAGTCCATGTCTTTTCGCCGTTTTACGAACGCTTACTGGATTAAAATATGCACTCTCTAAAAAGATAGAAGTTGTTTCTGTATTTACTCCAGAACTTTCCCCTCCAAAAACACCTGCAATGCACATTGGATCTTTGGAATTACAAATCATTAAATCTTGTTTAGAAAGTTCACGTTCTAGCCCATCAAGGCTAGTGAATTTTTCATCTTTTTTCGCACAACGAACTTTTACTGTATTTCCTTCTATTTTATCTAAATCGAAAGCATGTAAGGGTTGAGCTAATTCGTGCAAAACATAATTTGTAACGTCAACCACATTGTTGATCGGTTTCAAGCCAATAGCCTTCAGGTTATTTTGTAACCAAGCTGGCGAATCCTCTACGTTCACATTTCCTATCGTTACTCCACAATAGCGAGGAACTAATTTGGCATCATCTACTTCTATTTTTATTGCTTGAGAGTAATTGTCTACTTTAAAGCCAGAAACATCCGGCTTATTCAACTTTACTTCTTGACTCAATGCTAGGTAGGCTGCTAAATCTCTTGCTACTCCAAAATGAGAAGCTGCATCAATTCTATTTGGAGTTAATCCGATTTCAAAAACCGTATCTGACGATAATTCAAAGTAATCAGCTGCAGATGTTCCTACTTCGGCAGCAGTTTTTAATACCATAATTCCATCATGTGATGCTCCTAAGCCAATTTCATCTTCGGCACATAACATTCCTTCAGAAACTTCTCCTCTAATCTTTGACTTCTTAATTTTAAATCCCTTCTCATCAGGATATAAAGTCGTGCCTACTGTTGCTACAATTACTTTCTGACCTGTTGCAACATTAGGGGCTCCGCAAACGATATCCAACAGGTCTGCATGTCCAACATCTATTTTTGTTAATTTTAATTTATCAGCATTGGGGTGTTGTTCGCATGATTTCACTTCACCGATTACAATTCCTTCTAGTCCTCCTTTGATACTCTCAACCGTTTCTATTCCTTCTACTTCTAAACCAATGTCCGTTAGAATAGTAGAAATTTCGTCAATTGATAAGTCAACTTTAAGATAATTCTGTAACCAGGTGTTTGAAATTTTCATGCTCTAAATTTTGCATAGCAAATTTAATTATTCCAACTTGCTAAAGAAGCTTTTATTGAATCAATCTTTTGTTATAAAAAAAGAAAAATAAAATCTTATTTACCCTCCTTAATAGACCATACTTTTATTGTCTTATCGTCTCCTGCACTTAACAAATAAGCTTGATAATTGGTCCATAGAAGACCATTAACCGAGTGTGTATGCGCCTTATCTTTAAATCCTTCTAATCGCTTTAATACCTTAGGTTCACTTACTTCCCAAACCTTAACAGTTTTATCTCTACTTCCTGTTGCAAATAAAGTTGAATTAGGAGCAATTGCGATGTCGTATATAGCCCAATTATGTGCAGGAATACTTTTAGTCAGTTGATTTGTTGTTAAATCAAATACATGCAGATGAGCATCCTTATCTCCAATTAACAACTCTTGACTATTTGAAGTGTAACATACAGAATACACAGCCCCTTCTGAACATTGCAGCGTTTTCTTTTTACTCCAATCTTCCACATTTAATAACTGAACAAGTCCATTTCCTGAAGCAACGGCCAATTCTTTTCTATTTTCAGAGTAGGCCATTCTTCGATTCTTAGATTTTCCAATTTGGGTTTGAAAGAGTAATTTAAAATCAGGTACCGACCAAATACTAATACTCCCATCTCCTGAAGAGAAAACAATTTCATTTTTACTTTCTATAAATTGAATGTCGAAAATATAACCTTTGTGAATTTTCAAATATTTTACTTCTTTATTTTCCGTCAAGTCAATTACATGCACTCCTCCTTCAATTTGACCAATCAACAAATAATTATACTGCTTCAAATAACATAAACTTACAATGGTAGTGGGCGATTTTGAAACTACTTTCTCGGCTTCCATTGTTTCTAAATTCCATTGAATCACATATTGATCAGAACCTCCAGAGAAAAACAAATGAGACTCGGCTCCTTCGCACAGAGCATAAACTGCTGCCTTATGCTCAGATAAGGTTTTTATATGATTCACTTCAATCATGATATTCTGCTCCAATTCGTTTTTCCTCTATTTCTTGTTTTCATAAAGCTCAATAAAGCTGCATTTTCAGGCTTTACCAATGATGAATCGCTTTCTAGCAAATTCCATGCTGCTGTTCTTGCTTGTTCAATGAGCTCTCCATCTGTTGCCAAATTGGCCAAGCGTAAATTGATAGGAGTTCCGCTTTGTTGTGTTCCTCTTAGATCTCCAGGTCCTCGGAGTTTCAAGTCTACTTCTGCAATTTGAAATCCATCATTGGTACTTGTCATGGTTTTCATTCTTAATCGACCATCTGCCGATAACTTACTTCCTGTCATCAATAAACAATACGACTGTTCTGCTCCTCTTCCTACTCTGCCCCTCAATTGATGTAATTGAGAAAGCCCAAAACGTTCTGCACTTTCAATAATCATAACAGATGCATTCGGAACGTTTACACCTACCTCAATTACGGTAGTTGAAACCATAATGTCTGTCTCTCCATTAACAAAACGATTCATTTCAAATGCTTTCACATCAGGTTTCATTTTACCATGTACAATACTCACTTTATACTTTGGTGCAGGGAATCGACCAAAGATATGTTGATAGCCTTCTTCCAGTGTTGCATAATCTAATTTCTCTGACTCTTCAATTAATGGATACACAATATAAATCTGTCGTCCTTTTGCAATTTCTGCTTCCATAAACCCAAACAAACGGAGGCGCTTATTTTCATACCAATGTGAGGTTTGTATATCCTTTCTTCCGGGAGGTAGTTCGTCGATAATCGAAACGTCCAAATCTCCATACAAGGTCATTGCCAATGTTCTGGGAATAGGAGTTGCTGTCATAATTAATACATGCGGAGGAATAGTATTCTTTTTATACAACTTCGCTCGTTGAGCTACTCCAAAACGATGTTGTTCATCAATGATTGAAATTCCTAAATTCTTAAACTTTACTTTATCTTCAATCAAAGCATGTGTTCCAATTAGAATATGAAGCTCCCCACTTTCTAGCTTCTCATGAATCTCTCTACGTTTCGCTGTCTTAACCGAACCTGTTAACAACTCCACTTCAAGCCCTAAGCCTTCTAGGAGTTCTTTAATTCCAGTAAAACGCTGTATTGCCAAGATCTCTGTTGGGGCCATTAAAGCGGCTTGAAAGCCATTATCCAATGCCAGCAAAATCGTCATTAAGGCAACTATTGTCTTACCACTTCCGACATCCCCTTGGAGTAAACGATTCATCTGTTTACCCCGTTTCAAATCTCTTCGAATCTCCTTTAAAACTCGTTTTTGCGCACCGGTTAATTCAAAAGGAAGCTTTTGCTCATAAAATGTAGTAAAGTAATCTCCCACTTCTCCGAATACAAAGCCCCTCGATTTTTCAAGATTTACTAGCTTCAGTTTTAACAATTCTAGCTGAATTAAGAATAACTCCTCAAATTTTATGCGATGAATGGCTCGATTGAGCAGTTCTGTACTCATCGGAAAATGAATATTCATCAATGCTGATTCCCGATCTAACAAATTATTTACCTCTATAATGTTAGTGGGAAGGTTCTCTTGAAGTTTTCCATTGAGTTGCGGTATTAGTGTTTTTACAAGTCGCGCAATGGTCTTAGAACCCAGGGAGAATCTAGTCAGTTTTTCTGTAGAATGGTAAACAGGCTGTAGCTTAGACTGTACTCCATTTTTAAATTCAATTTGTGTTTCCATTTCAGGATGTACCAAATTGATACTGTTTCGATACACATTAGGTTTGGCAAATACAACATACTTTTCACCAACCTTTAAACTTGTTTTCAAGAACTTAACCCCTTTAAACCAAACCAGCTCTACGGTACCTGTATCGTCTCAAAATTTGGCAACTAGTCGTTTCTTAAACTTTTCTCCTATTTCTTCTACTCTTATTAATTCTCCTGCTAGTTGAACATAAGGCAAATCTCCGTGAATCTCCTTAATTTTATAAAACTTCGTTCTATCCTCATATCGAAATGGGAAATGGTTCAATAAGCCTCTAAAGGTTCGGATACCCAACTCTGAAGCTAAAACTTCAGCTCGTTTGGGTCCTACGCCTTTTAAGAATTCTATTGAAGTAGTGAGTAGATGATCCATTTCAAAACAAAGGTCATGAAAAGAAGAATATATATGAACGACTACGCTTATTTTTGATAACAAATCAACACCCAGTTATGTTTAAACAAATAGCAACTCTTATTTTAACCGGAATTTCGTTCTCTTGTTTTGCGCAACGTTCGATGCCAATTGAGAAGCTCCAGCCCATCATAGAATTGTTACAAGTTGAAGCAAATATTCTTCTTACTTATGAAGTTTCTACTCAAAGTGCACTTCTGATGGCTAAAAAAGGAAAGATAATTTTCAACGACTTCCTTACCTATCAAAATAAAGACAGCACTTTTGTATTATTCCTTTCAAAGAAAAAGCAATGCAAGCTTGAATACTTATTCTTAAATGACAATAAAAAGCCTCACTCACACTCAATCCGAATGAGAGCTCTTGATGATAAGGAAGCAAAGTTGCTTGACCTTAAAGAAAACCTGATTCAAAAAGCTGAAGTACTAAGTGAAGATAGTATCAAAGCAGAAAAGGGCTTTGAACTTCACTCCTTGTTAATACCTTTGCAAGAAGAATATCGTTTATATTACTTAACTGCCACTAATAAAGACAGCCTTTTTCCATCAGGGAACGATTATCTATTTGTTTTTAATAAAGATAGAGAATTAGTTGATCAGACTCATTTACTCTTTCGACCTTATAGTTTAAAAAGAGAAGACCAAACCTATGGTTCCAAAATCTTAGGAATTTCATATCCACTTGATTCAAGGAATGGATTGTCTTCCTTGCCAATTTACATCTGTAAATTCAGAATCTATAATAAAAACATTGGGATCTCTGAATTTAGAGCATCTTGGGACAGAAGACATTTTACTTACAATGCAGGTACTAATCAATTAAAGATTCATCTCTTCTACAACGAGAAGATGTCGCCAAAGTATCGGAAATAATTTAACCGAAGAAACCAAGTCTTTCTTTTCATCAATCATTAACTTCATTTTCTAAAAGAATACCCAAACAAGCTCGTTACAGTATGACGGATTTTGATATTTTTTTTATCTCTTGCGTAGCTGCTTTTATTCTCTTCTCTAGTCTCTTTTTTATTTTATATCAAAAAAGAAAGAGTATCTCTTCAGAAAGATTTAAAGTCATATTTTTCAACCTTTTAGGTTCTTTTTATCTCGTTTTTGTTGTTTTCATGGTCGGAGAGAGTTACTACCGCTTTTTTGTTGACCGCACCGACTCTTTCTCAATTAGTAAAGTCTCCACCCGCTGGCTAAAGAGGCATTACAAAATGAATAAACAAGACTATAGAGACAATATTGATTATCAAATACTCGTTGAAAATGGCAAATATAGAATAAGCATTTTTGGAGATTCCTTTACTGTAGGACATGGGATTAAAAATGTAAATGATCGCTTTGGTCATATCTTAAGAAACAAATACTCAAATCTCGAAGTGCATAACTTTTCTTCTAACGGAGCCAATAGTAGGGGAAACCTTAGAAGACTAAAAGATCTAAAAAAGCACGGTTATCATTTTAATATCATCCTACTGAGCTACTGCATGAATGACATTGACTATCTCGTAATAAATGAAGCCTCTAGAGTTAACAAGCGAATACATAATTTTAACAGCAATCAAAGCTACTTTGTTAAACAAAGCTACTTCATCAATAATTTAGCTTTTCGATTTTTTGCAGCTTTTGATCCAGATGTAAAAAATTATAATAACTTTTTATTAGATACTTATAGTGGAGAAACGTTAAGAAAACATTTTGAAGAGCTAAATAAATATGTTGAATTTGCGAAAGAGGAAAACGCTACTCTTATGGTGGTTACTTTCCCCTTTCTTCATACAACTTATGAGGATTACCAATTTAAGTCCGCACACCAGAAACTAGATAATTTTTGGAAATCAAAAAATATTTTACATTTAGATCTAACGGATACCTATAAAGAGTATATGGGCAATCAGCTTACAGTTAACCCATACGATGCTCACCCGAATGAGTTTGCTCATCGATTAGCAGCAGATGCCATTGATAAATTCGTTGGAATGTCTCCAAACACTTCTAAATAGGTTAACTTAATATCTCATTCTAAATTTATATCTGACTAGTCACAAAAAAAGCCGACCATCTTTCGATGATCGGCTTTGTATTTTATTCAAAGGCAGCTTTAAGCTTCTCCTTGAGGTCCTCCGAAGTTCATTGGGAAGTGAGGTTGATCACTTTCTTTAATAGCTCCGTTCTGTGATTCAAACTTAGACAAGTTCTCTTGCAATGCTCTCATTAACCTTTTCGCATGTTGCGGTGTCATCATAATTCTTGATTTCACTTTTGCTTTTGGTAACCCAGGCATTACTTTGATAAAGTCTAATACAAATTCAGAACTTGAGTGACTAATAATCGCCAGATTGGAATAAGTTCCTTCTGCCACTTCTTCAGTAAGTTCAATGTTTAACTTACCATTTTGCACTTGATTATTATCGTCAGCCATTATTTCGCGTTTTCTACTTCGTCAATTACTTCAACAGGTTCGTCTTTCTGTCTCTTCAACATTTCGTACTCTTCCTTAGAACCAACTATATATTCTTGATAGTCTTTCAATCCTGTACCTGCTGGAATTAAGTGTCCAACAATTACATTCTCTTTTAATCCTCTCAAGGTATCTTGCTTACCGTTTACAGCGGCTTCGTTCAATACTTTAGTTGTTTCTTGGAAAGATGCAGCAGAAATGAAACTATCTGTCTGTAATGAAGCTCTTGTAATTCCTTGAAGAACTGAATTAGAAGTTGCTGGTATAGCATCTCTAGACTGAACGACTTGCTTATCTTGACGTTTCAATTTAGAATTTTCCTCTCTCAGTTCTCTTGGTGAAGCAATTTGTCCAGCTTTCATATCCTCAGAATCACCAGCTTCTACAACTACTTTCTTACCAAAAATCTCATCGTTCTCAATTGCAAAATCAGATTTGTTAATGATTTGCTTTTCTAAGAATTTAGTATCACCCGGATCTTCAATGATTACTTTACGCATCATCTGTCTCACAATTACTTCAAAGTGCTTATCGTTGATCTTCACCCCTTGTAATCGGTAAACTTCTTGTACTTCATTTACTAAGTATTCTTGTACTTGAGTTGGTCCTTTAATCGCCAAGATATCAGCTGGAGTAATTGCTCCATCAGATAATGGAACACCTGCTCTTACAAAGTCATTCTCTTGTACTAAGATATGTTTAGATAGATTGATCAAGTATTTCTTCACATCACCGGTTCTTGACTCTACAATTACCTCTCTATTACCACGCTTAATTTTTCCGAAAGAAACGATACCGTCAATTTCTGAAACCACAGCTGGGTTAGATGGATTACGTGCTTCAAATAACTCTGTTACTCTTGGAAGACCACCGGTAATATCACCTGACTTTCCTGAAGTTCTAGGAATTTTCACCAATGTTTTACCACTTTCAATCTTATCTCCTTGCTTCACAACGATGTGAGCTCCTACTGGTAAGTTATATGTTTTGATAACTTCCTTCTTAGAGTTCAACAACTTAATTTCAGGAATTAATTTCTTATCTCTTGATTCAATAATAACTTTCTCTGTAAAACCTGTTTGTTCATCAGATTCCTCTTTGTAAGTAATAGTGTCTACTAAATTTTCAAAAGAAATTGTTCCCGAAGACTCAGCAATGATCAATGCGTTGTATGGATCCCAATGACAAATCACGTCACCTTTCTTCACTTTAACTCCATCGTCTTTTGTCAAGATAGATCCATAAGGAATCACACTTGTCATCAAAGCAATGTTTGTTTTAGGGTCTAAAATTCTGGCTTCAGCAGAACGTCCAACAACGATAGTCACTTTGTTTCCATCTCTGTCTTCTCCATCTACGGTTCTCAATTCATCGATTTCTAAATTACCATCGTATTTAGCTTCAACTTTTGATTCATCTGCAATTTTAGATGCTGTACCCCCAACGTGGAATGTACGAAGTGTTAACTGTGTTCCTGGTTCACCAATTGATTGAGCTGCAATTACACCAACAGCCTCACCTCTTTGTGCCATTCTTCCGGTTGCTAAACTTCTTCCGTAACACTTAGAACATACACCTCTCTTCAATTCACATGAAAGCACAGATTTCATCTCTACTTCATCAATTGGAGATTCGTCGATTACTTTTGCTACTTCTTCAGTTACCTCTTCTCCCGCACCAATAATTAAATCTCCTGTATTAGGATGATATACATCGTGAACAGTCGTTCTTCCTAAAATTCTATCGTATAATGACTCTACTTCATCATCGTTCTTCATCAAAGCAGCAATTGTAACACCTCTAAGGGTTCCACAATCTACTTCAGAAATAACAACATCCTGAGAAACATCTACCAATCTTCTAGTTAAGTAACCTGCATCTGCTGTCTTCAATGCAGTATCTGCCAAACCTTTACGTGCACCGTGAGTCGAAATAAAGTACTCTAAAATTGAAAGACCTTCCTTAAAGTTAGAAAGAATTGGGTTTTCAATAATTTCTTGACCTGTAGAACCAGACTTCTGTGGCTTAGCCATCAATCCTCTCATTCCTGAAAGCTGACGAATTTGCTCTTTAGAACCCCTTGCTCCTGAATCAAACATCATGTATACAGAGTTAAAACCTTGGTTATCGTTTTTCAAACGATTCATTACCGTATTGGTCAATCTTGTATTCGTATGCGTCCAGATATCAATAATTTGGTTATAACGTTCGTTATTCGTAATGAATCCCATGTTATAGTTATTCCAAACTTCTTTCACCTGTAGGTTCGCCTTATCCATCATCTCTTCCTTCTCTGCTGGAACAATAACGTCCTCCAAATTAAAAGAAAGTCCACCTTTAAAGGACATATTGTATCCTAAGGTCTTAATCTCATCTAAGAAAATAGCTGTTCTAGATGTTCCTGCAACTTTCAAGATATCACCGATAATATCTCTTAAAGATTTTTTCGTCAATAATTCATTGATGTAAGGAACTTCTTCTGGAACATGTTCATTAAAGATTACTCTACCACAAGTTGTATCGATCAATTTCGTTTCTCCTTGCTTCGTAATCTTCACTTTGATCTTTGCGTGAATATCTAATCGACCTTCATTGTTCGCAATGATTACTTCCACTGGAGAATAGAATATTTTATTTTGTCCCTTAATAGTCTTGGTTTCATCCGTAACTCTTTCTTTGGTCAAATAATATAATCCCAATACCATATCCTGAGAAGGTACCGTAATCGGAGAACCATTTGCAGGGTTAAGGATGTTATGAGAAGCTAACATCAATAGCTGAGCTTCTAAGATTGCAGCATTACCTAAAGGTAAGTGAACTGCCATCTGATCCCCATCAAAATCCGCGTTAAATGCAGTACATACTAATGGGTGAAGACGAATCGCTTTTCCTTCAATTAATTTTGGTTGAAAAGCTTGAATACCCAATCTGTGAAGAGTTGGGGCCCTGTTCAATAGAATAGG
>JAESST010000501.1 GCA_016763995.1 Flavobacteriales bacterium
AAATTATCTACTGCCATTACTGTAATACTATCTGCGGATGTTTCTTCCACTTCAGCTAGCTTGCTTTATTTACTTCATAAATAGGGTCAGCAACCGTAGATGGTCGTATGGTAGAAGGAATCGGGCCTGCTATGTCACAGCTAATGTCTCCAATTACTTCAATGTTGAATTCAGGTGACTTTAATTCTTCCTCAGTAAATATAATAGGTCCTTCTGCATCCCAATAATGACAAGGAATATACATATCTGCTACTGCAGCATACTTCATAAAATCAGAATCAAATCGCTCAGGATGTTGGTAAGCTTCTTGTCGTTCAAATTCCCCTCCTGTCTTTAATTTAAAATAATCTTTAACTGATAACTGAGTGAACACAGGTTCTTGAAAATCTTCTGTCAAGAAAGCATTTGAGTCAACTTGCTTTACCCCGATCTTAATCAATACTTCAATTGCACCTCCTGCAACGCGACCTAGACCAGTTAATGCAATTTTATAATTACGGGGCAGCTGAATTTTAGGTAATTCGGATTCCATCTCCTTTCTGTCTGCACAAAGATGTGCAGCTTTCAACTCATAGCTCCCTGTTCTTCGTCCGTATGCGATAAAAGAGTTATAAGTTCCTACAATTCCAGCATAGCGGCCAAAACCTACCAAGCGCTTTCCTCCTTTTGCAGTCAAGCATTCATAATCTACCAATTGAATATTTCTTTCAATTGCTGCTTGTAATAATTTCTATTATAAGGTTGCTCCTTAATAGTATGAGAAAAGAAAAAGTGTGTTTTATTGGGAATAAGATCCTCAATGTTCACCTCCTTTACTCCAAAAATAATATCGGTATGATCTAGACTCTCTACCATTTGAAGCCCCGCAGCTTCATAGGTGTTGTCTTCAAATGCTCGAATAGGGCTTCTTTCAACAAAAAGCTCTACCTCAGGATATTGATTTAAAATGGTTTTGCATTGTTCTGGAGTGAATGGAACACGCTTGTCTGGTGGTGTCTTTCCTTCTCTAATAATCCCTATTTTCATGTGCTATTTTTTTGGAAAGGCGAATTTAGTAATTTAAGCTAAGAGCAAGCAATAGTATGGACGAAGTAACCAATAGAAATAAATAAGCAAACGCCAACACTAAAATTTTCCAAACGGTCTTTTTCCGATTTTCGCCATACATTTTCCGTAAACTCTTCCAAAGATAAACTGCCAAATAAATTGAGAAACTTATTAGCATGATTTGATTAACATCTGCCCAATCTAACTTTAGAATAAAGTAGCTGATAATACTGTAAATAATCCCTATCAAAAATAAAGAAGAATGAAAATGCAGCGAGAATAGAAAATGAGGCATTAGACCTAATTTCTTCTTTCGGTATAACCAAGAGATGATCAGCGCAAATAAAGGAAGTAAGAAGAAGAAGAGCTTGGGTAACCAAGATTCAAAGAATCGATCCCAAAAGGCATTATTAATTCCATCTATCTGAGTAGAGGAAACCGTTGAAGGGCTTAACCAACTTAATATTAAAAAAAAAATGATACTTAAGAATATAAATAATCGTAAAGGTTGAATGTATTGAGATCGCTTTCCTGCTAGATGTTCTTTTGTTAAAAATGCAGGTTTTGTAATTAAAGGTGCTACGCTTCGAATAATTTTAGAATCAAAAGTAAAATAGTCACTTAAGAAGTGTGAAAACAAGCTTTTAAGCGTATAATCCAATTGTGTTTCTTGTCCGCAATTTGGACAGAATTTAAAATCAGGTTCATACTCAAAATTACAATTTGGACAGTTTTTCACCAGTTCGATTTTAGGCTAATATAACCATTTGTTAATGGGTTTTTAGTAATTACATAGAGGGCGCAATCGCTTTAATTCTTGCTCAATGAATCTAAATAAGACAACAATAAGCGAAAATTTTGTGTCATTCTAAAAATTCAACCATGAAATAAATTCTACTTTTTGGACTTGCTCTCTTCTGCTGGTGTAACGCAATATCTCAGCAAAATGTTACACTCAAATTACAGGTTAATGATTGTAAAAATCAAGAAGCTCTGCCTTTTGCAAACCTTTATAGTTTAAACTCCCAAAGAGGAACTGCTAGCAATTTTGATGGTGCCTTTTCATTCACGACCTCCATTAGTGATACGCTTGTTATTTCTTTTTCGGATATGATAAACTCATTCTCCCTGTAAAGAAGTATCTAAATAAGCAGCAGCTCTGTCTTTCGCCAAAAGCTGTACAATTAAATGCTGTTGAAGTTAGTGCAAAAAGCACTTTTTTATACGAACTGCTTAACCGCTGCAGAGGAAATCGTCTTGCAAAACCAACAGAATCGAAAACTTATTTTTTATTAAAAAGCACTGTAAACGATCATCAAGTTGAGCTACTGGAAGCTTATTACAATGGAAAATACAGAAATCATAATGTAGAAGAATTGGATTTAAAAATTGGAAGAATATTCTTAGCTCCACACAACGAAAGCTTCTTTGTATCATTGGGAACAAGTCATGGAATTAACATGCACAAAACCTTCGAAGAGAACTTGTTTTTCCCGATTTCTCCACTTGAATTGAATAAACAGAAAATGAGAAAGGAATTTGAACTTGTTTTCCATAAAAGGTTTAAGCAGGATGGCTCTACTATTTACGTCATTAATTTTAAATGAAAAGACAATTATATCAACGGTTTCAATGGCAGAATTTGGTTAAATTCTACCAAATCTGAACTTATTAAAGTAAAACTAAAAAATGAAAAAGGAAGTAGTTCTCCATTTATACCTGTTGGAAATGCTCGAGAAATTGATGCCGTTAATTTTGATATTACCAAGACTTTTCAGACTGTAAATGGTATTCGAACTATTAGATCTATTGACTTCAACTATCAATTAAGTTACACAAGGGAAAACCATAGTAAAGTGACCGTTGAGACAAAAGCCATTTTATTCGCTTATCAGTATGATGATGAATTCTTACTTCCCAGTTTTCGAAAAGAATACTTTTTAAACGATTATCAAAACATGAAGCTCATTCCATACAACTCCTTCTTTTGGCGCTTCAATGAGGAATTTAAAATTGCTACAGAAGAGCAAGACAAAGAGCTATTCATCAACGGAAAAACGACCAACTTTATTGACTCTTTTTCTTAATACCCTACAACAAGACAAATTAGTTTCAATCAACCCACCTACCGTAAATGGAACAAAAAAAGGATTTTGTTAAACGACTTTAAAAGACGAGGAGCTAACAGTTCGTCGGTTAATTTTTATTCTATTTATAACAGATATCGATTATACATTAAAATTTACATGGATATTAACCTTGTTGGCGATTCTATTCATGTTCAATTGGCAACAATATTTGATCCCTTCACAAGCTATTCCTACCTAGAAAAAAGTCCTGAGAGCCTAGCATTTATCAACATATTATTTGATTTAGCGGAAATCCAAAAAAGAGCATTAGCTAAGAAAATTAATGGAATGAAAGATGTTAAACTCATTCAAAAAACCTACGATGAGCATGTAGCAGAATTTAAAGAAATTGCTAGTGATTATTATACTTCTGTGCTTGGTGGAAAAAAAATGGATGAGATGGAACGATGGAATGACTACACCTTCTTACCGCTAGGAATAGACAATTTAAATGCAGTAAGACTGTAAGCAGATCTATCAGTTCGTTTTCGTTAATAACTCTTTTATCGCCTTTCTCTCCATCTTGTTATTCCTTCTAATTTTATTGAGATGAAAGTACATTTTATTGCTATTGGAGGAAGTGCGATGCACAACATGGCGATTGCCTTGCATAAGAAAGGTTTTGAAGTAAGTGGCTCAGATGATGAGATTTTTGAACCGTCAAAAGGAAGGTTAGCCAAGTATGGTTTATTACCTCAAACAGAGGGATGGAATCCTGATTTAATTTCTGAAGATTTAGATGCTATTATTTTAGGAATGCATGCAAAAGTCGATAATCCTGAATTAAAAACAGCACAAGATTTAGGTTTGAAAATTTACTCTTATCCTGAATATGTCTACGAACAATCAAAAAACAAAAAGCGTATTGTAATAGGTGGTAGCCATGGGAAGACTTCTATTACTTCTATGATTTTACACGTACTGCAAGATCAAAATATTGCTTTTGATTATTTAGTAGGAGCACAATTAGAAGGTTTTGAAACCATGGTTAGTTTTAGCGACGCTCCTATCATGATTATTGAAGGAGATGAGTATTTATCCTCTCCGATCGATAGAAGACCTAAATTCTTGTGGTACCAACCAAATATCGCTGTTTTAAGCGGAATTGCTTGGGACCATATCAACGTTTTTCCAACTTTCGAAAACTATATTGAACAGTTTAAAAAATTCGCTCAAACCATCGAGCCAGGTGGAATGTTAAGTTATTTCCATGGAGATGAAGAGCTTCGAAAAATTGCAAGTAAAGTAGAAGGATTCAACTTAAAACCTTACACTACTCCAACCCACCGAATTGAAAATGGAGTGACCTCTATTGGAACAGAATTCGGTTGGAAAGAACTGAAAATATTTGGAGAACATAACCTTCAAAACCTAATGGCTGCTTATCACGTTTGTGCCGAATTAGGTATCGACTCTAGAGATTTCTACCACGCAATTCAAAGCTTTACAGGAGCTGCCAGACGATTAGAAAAAATAGCAGCAAATGAAAAGACTACTGTTTTCAAAGATTTTGCCCACTCCCCTTCTAAGTTAAAAGCGACAACAAATGCTGTCAGCAATCAATTTAAGAATCATAAAGTAATTGCCTGTATGGAATTACACACCTTTAGTAGTCTAAATAAAACCTTCCTAAAAGAATATTCAGGCTGTATGAGCGCTGCAGACGAAGCTATTGTATATTTTAACCCTAAAACCATCTCTCATAAAGGATTAACTCCAATCTCTGCTCAAGAAGTCGAAGAAGCATTTTTACCTTCAAAAGTCAAGGTATATAACGATGCAAATGAAGTAGAGCAATTACTAAGAAGCAAGAACCTAGATCAATCTGTGTTATTATTGATGACTTCAGGAAATTTTGACGGACTGAATTTAAATGAATTTGCTCAGGAACTTATTCATTAACTCTCGCGCCTCACCTTTCTTACAAAGAAAGTAATGATCGAAGAATAAAAAACTCCCAATAAAATATAAAGAATCAATGTTACTGTGCTTTGAAAATAAGGCGACAAAACAAATGCTCCTGTTTCTTTTCTTAGTTGTAAATCCTTCCCTGTTATTCCTGCTCCTTCAGCTAATTTTAACTGATCTGCTAACTTAAGATCAAAATAAGTTGGGTCGATATAAGTATAATAAGCATAAACAAATAAGGACATCAGAACTGCATACATTCCTGCCACTTTCATTCCTGTTTTAATGTCAGCTAAGAAAGTCGTTTTCCCTTCAACAATACTTTTGAATAGACGAATTCCGAAGAATATTCCAACCATCATCACAAATAGATTCCCAAAGAAATATATTTTTTCGTAGCCTGTAAATTGAAGATTGGCTGCATAAACAGCCATCTTCATAAAAACAGATACTACCATCATCCAAACAACAATAGAGAAATGACTTTTCATAATTTTAACTGTTCATCGTAGCCAAAAACTCTTCATTGTCTCGTGTTCTTCTCATTCTATCTTTCAAAAAGTCCATCGCTTCAACCGGGTTCATATCTGCAATATGATTTCTCAACACCCACATTCTTTGTGTAATGTCTTTTCCAAGCAATAAATCTTCTTTTCTTGTTGATGAAGAAATAATATCAATAGCAGGATAAATCCTTCTACTAGAAATCTTACGATCTAACTGAAGTTCCATGTTACCTGTACCTTTAAATTCTTCAAAAATTACCTCATCCATTTTTGATCCAGTCTCAGTTAAGGCTGTTGCTAGAATAGTTAAAGAACCTCCATTCTCTATTTTTCTTGCTGCTCCAAAGAAACGCTTTGGTTTGTGTAATGCATTTGCATCAACACCACCTGAAAGCACTTTCCCAGACGCTGGAGAAACCGTATTATAGGCTCTTGCTAAACGAGTTATAGAATCTAATAAGATCACAACATCGTGACCACATTCGGTCATTCTCTTTGCTTTCTCCAATACAATATTTGCCACTTTTACGTGTCGCTCAGCAGGTTCATCGAAAGTAGATGCAATTACCTCAGCATTCACACTTCTCGACATATCTGTTACCTCTTCAGGTCTTTCATCAATCAATAAAATCAATAAATATACCTCCGGATGATTTGCTGCAATAGCATTTGCCACTTCTTTCAACAAAGTCGTCTTACCTGTTTTAGGTTGTGCAACTATTAGTCCTCTTTGTCCTTTACCAATTGGCGTAAACAAGTCAATTATTCTAGTAGACAAGGACTCTTCTTTATGACCTGATAAATTAAATTTCTCAGAAGGGAATAATGGTGTTAAGTACTCAAAAGGAACTCTGTCTCGTACAAAACTTGGTTCTCTACCGTTAATTTCAATCAATTTAATTAATGGAAAATACTTTTCTCCTTCTTTTGGAGGCCTTACCGTTCCCCTTACTGTATCTCCTGTTTTTAAACCAAATAGCTTTACTTGAGATTGCGAAACGTAAACATCATCAGGAGAGTTCAAATAATTATAGTCAGAAGATCTTAAGAAACCATAACCATCTGGCATCATCTCTAAAACTCCTTCTGCGTCAATAATTCCATCAAAATCATACTCCTGTTTCTTTGCCCTCTGATTTTGCTGACGTTGTTGATTATTGTTCCCGTTGTTCTGACCATTATTCCTTGTTTGATTATTTTGTTTCTCCCTCGGATTTGGTCTTGGGCTCTGCTCTGCTCCTTTTTCAGAGGGAGTAGCAAGCTCCTTAGAATCTTCTTTCTTTTCGCTCGGAGTTTCTATTATCTTATTCTTCGTAGCGACTGTACTTCGTTCTTCTTTTGGAATTGGAGTTGGAGTTGGAGCATTCCCCGCTTTCTTTTGTGCCTCTAATCTCGGGCGAACTTTTCTTTCAGATGGCGCCTTTTTAGGGTAAGCTACCTTCTTCTGTTCCTGTGGAGCCTCTTCTTTTTTCTCTTCTACCTTTTTCTCTTCTACTTTTACCTGAACTACAGGTTTCTTCGGTCTAGGTTTTCTTTCCGTCTTCGGCTTTTCTAGCTTAGGACTCTCTGCTTTTGTCTCTTTAACTTGAGTTGCTTTTACAGATTGGGGATTTGCTGCTTGATGATCTAATACTTGATAAATTAAATCTTCTTTTTTGAGCTTTTGATACTTTTTAATGCCGAGTTCTTTAGCAAGGTCCTTTAACTCGATAACCGTTTTCTGGTTTAATTGTAAAATGTCGTACATGAAATCTTAATAGTGAATGATACTCTTTTTCTATAACTAAAAATGGTAAGAAAATATTCTAGGGAATTTTAGTGTGCCTTTTAGAATCAAAGACGCTACAATAATACAAATATTAATTGAAAGTTGTTACTGCTTCAATTTATAAATATTTTCAATGATTTCAACAACTTTTAAACCTTCTAAACTATTTGTTGTCACTATCTCATTTTTATTTAAAGCATCTACAACATTCTGAATAACAAACTGGTGATTTGCTGCACTTCCTTTGTATTTACCGTAATCGTTTGGAGGCAATGTTTCTTCTAAAACTGGTTGCTCATAATCTTTAATGTGGCAATATACAATCTCATTCATGTACTGCCCTCCTACTTTCACGCTCCCTTTTTCTCCAATGATAGAAAGGCTACTTTCCATATTTTGACCGTAAACAGCTGTAGAGTAATTTAAACTACCTGAGCCACCTTTTACAAAGTCAAATTGCACCAAACCAGAATCTTCAAACTCTGTAGTATCCTGATGATTAAAATCGTAAAAACTCGCTTTAATGTTCGTTATATCACCAAACAACCAATACATAGTATCTAAGAAATGACTAAACTGCGTAAATAGAGTTCCTCCGTCTTTATCTAACTTTCCTTTCCAATATTCGGCGCTACCACCTTTATAATAATCACTGTCTCTATTCCAAAAACAGTTAATATTCGCCATGTAAATTTTGCCCAAAGATCCATTTTCAATAATTTCTTTTAACCATCTTGATGGTGGACTATAGCGGTTCTGCATCACACAAAACACTCTCTTATTCACCTTTAATGATTCATGAATTACTTCTTCGGCGTCTACTTTTGACAGTGCCATTGGCTTTTCAACAACTACATGACTTTTATTCTTTAAAGCAGTAATTGCTTGACTTGCATGTAGATAGTTAGGCGTACATATATTAATAACATCGGGCTGAATGCCTGATACTATTAAAGCTTCTAAGCTATTAAAAAAGGGCACTTCAAATTCTTCCAAGAGCTCTTTCTCTAGAAATCCGTCAATATCAACAAGTGCGACTAATTCAGCATCAGAATTAATTTTAATCATACTTGCATGACGCTTCCCTATCCTACCACAACCTACTACCGCAATTTTAATTTTTGAAGACATCTTTTTTCAATATAAGGTTGTCAAAATTAATACTAATTAAAATGAAAAGTATCTTTGCTTTAATTTATAACTATGAATATATTGGTAACAGGTGGTGCAGGGTACATTGGGTCTCATACAATTATTGAATTGTTTGAACAGGGGTATACCAGAATTTTTTCTATCGACAATTATCTTAATTCAAAAGAAAGTAATTATGAGAAAATTGAAAAAATTACTGGGAAAACTCCAGAGTACAATAATATAGACCTTACTGACTTAGAGAGTACTCGAGCTTTTTTTAAAGTCAATAAAATAGATGCCATTATTCATTTTGCAGCTTTAAAATCTGTTCCTGAATCGGTAGAAAACTCTGAAGTCTATTATAGAAATAATACTTTGACATTACTGAACCTACTGTCTTGCATGAAAGAATTTGATGTTAAACACATAATTTTTTCAAGCTCTTGTTCGGTTTATGGAAACCCAGATCAACTCCCGGTAAATGAATCTACTCCGTTTGGTGTTGCAGAGTCTCCGTACGCAAGCACAAAACAAATGGGCGAAACAATTCTCAAGGACTTTTGTAAAACGAATGTAAACTTTACTGCAATTTCATTACGTTATTTCAACCCAGTTGGGGCTCACTCTTCAGGGCTAATTGGAGAAAACTTTAGTAGGCGACCTAATAATTTGATCCCAATAATTACACAGACTGCAGCCAAGATCAGAGAGAAAATTACCGTATTTGGTACTGATTATAATACCGATGATGGAAGTTGTATTCGAGATTATATTCATGTAATCGATATTGCAAAAGCACATGTAAAAGCCTTAGATTATCAAAAACAATTGAATACAACTAACAATTACGATGTTTTTAATCTTGGCACTGGACGTGGCACCAGTGTATTAGAAATCATACATTCTTTTGAAGAAATAAGTGGTAAAAAACTAAACTATACTCTAGGAGATAGAAGAGCAGGTGACGTTGAGACCATTTATTCAGATAACGCAAAAGCTTCTTCTACCTTAAAATGGAATGCATCACTTTCATTAGAAGAAATGCTGAAAAGTGCATGGAAATGGCAACAAAGTATGGAAGCTTAATTGTGGTGGTATTTTTCTCCCTTCAAAATTGTAAAAGCTCTATATAACTGCTCCGTAAAGATTAAACGGACCATTTGATGTGTAAAGGTCATTTTTGACAAAGCTATTTTGTGATTTGCTCTTTTGTAAACCTCTTCTGAGAACCCGTAAGCTCCTCCCACTACAAATACTATCTCCTTTTGAGATGAATTCATGCATTTCTGCAGAAAGTTGGCATAAGCTTCAGAATTAAATTCCTTTCCTAATTCATCTAAAAGAATTAAGGTTGAGCCCTTTTCTACTTTTGATAGGATTAATTTCCCTTCTTCTAGTTTTACTTTCGACTCATTTAGTTTTTTCTTCTTAAGCTCTAAGTACTCTACTTCTACCCTAGCATAATGAGATAGCCGCTTCAAGTATTCTTCGCATAAGCTGTTTATCTTAGCATCCGTTGTTTTTCCAATGCAAACTATTCTAATCTTCATATTGCTTTTATTGTATCAATAATCGCTAAGCAATATCGGCATTTTCGTTACCTTTAGTCCATGAAAAAATGTCTTATTCTTTTTTTGACTCTCTTCTCTTTAAATACTTTCTCTCAAAGCAAAATCAATTTCGAAGAATACTTTGTAAAAAATCATGCAGCACAATTAATACAATCATTTAACAATACTATCGACATTGATATTCCCGACTCAAAAGCTAATTTTAGTAAAAACCAAGCTTCTGTAGTAGTTCAAACATTCTTTAAAAATAATTCACCGACTTCTTATAAAACAAACCATAGAGGCGGCGGAAACGGAAGGGCTAATTATGAAATTGGGAACCTAACAGCAGGTAAATTAAATTATAGAACTTATTTACTTTATGAATTAAAGGGAGAAATCGTCCAAATTATCGAACTTCGCATAGAACTCGAAGATTAAACAAAATTGAAAACATATTCTCACTTAATCAGTCAAGCCCTAACCGAAGATATTGGCGGCGGTGATCATACAAGCCTTTCTTGTATTCCTTCAGATGCGCAAGGAAAAGCAAAGTTATTAGTAAAGCAAGATGGTATCTTAGCCGGATTAGAGGTAGCTAAAGAGGTTTTTCGACAAGTAGACAATACTATGGTCATTGAAGAATTGATCTCCGATGGTGAAGCCATAAATGTTGGAGACATTGTCTTTTATGTAGAGGGTAAATCACAATCCATCCTCCAAGCAGAGCGATTAGCCTTAAATTTTATGCAACGCATGAGTGGAATAGCGACCCACACTAAATTTTTAAGGGAACTTATAGGCGCTTGTAACACCCAACTTTTAGACACGAGAAAAACCACTCCAAACAATCGGATATTTGAGAAAATGGCAGTTAAAATAGGTGGGGGGGTAAATCATAGATTTGGGCTTTATGACATGGTGATGATAAAGGACAATCACATTGATTACGCGGGAGGAATTGAACAAGCTATTCGCAAAACGAGAGATTACCTTCAACAAAAAGGACTTGATATCAAAATTGAAATTGAAGCAAGAGATTTAATTGAAGTAAAAACAATATTGGCAGCAGAGAAAGTAGATCGAATCATGCTTGATAACTTTTCTTATGCAAATTTAAGAGAAGCAGTAGCTCTGATTGGAGATTATGCTGAAACAGAAGCTTCAGGTGGGATAACTGAAAAGACTATAGGTGAATATGCTCGTTGTGGTGTCGATTTCATAAGTGTAGGAGCATTGACCCATCAGATTAAAAGTTTAGACTTAAGCTTAAAAGCAATTGATTAATGCTAGAGGACATTAAACAACGTATTCTTAACTCTCAACTGATTCAAAGGTTGCTAAAATTTTCGAAAGTCCTAGTCCTCCCAGGTTTTGATAAATTACCAATCTATTATGTCGCTAAATTCTTTCTAAAAGGAATTCAAAAAGGATTAATCCCCACAAAAGCATCTTCAATGGCTTTTAAGTTTTTTATGGCATTATTTCCAACCATAATATTCTTACTTACTCTAATTCCGCATATTCCGATCGATAACTTTCAAGCTGAACTGCTCGAGATCTTAAAAGATCTACTACCTGAGTCAGGCTATGATTTTACCGAAACAACTATCATTAGCCTTGTAACCAATTCTCAAGATGGCTTATTATCTTTCGGTTTTCTATTTGCAATTTACCTTGCAACCAATGGAATTGATGGAATGCTATTAGCCTTCAAAGACAGCTACAATACCAAAATCAACAGAAACGCATTTCAACAAAAAGGTTTGTCAATTTCGTTATTGTTTATCCTTACCTTTTTAGTCATCATAGCCATAGCCTTAATCCTAATTACTGAATATATGGTAGGTTATATTTTAGATCCAGGTAGTATTACATCCATTCTATTACTATTGGGAAAATGGATTATCATGGCTGCCCTTTGTTTCTTTGCCATCTCCTTTATATTCTACCTTGGTGGTGACAGGACATTAAAGTGGAGGTTCTTTTCAGCAGGCTCTTCATTAGCAACTTTAATGGTCTTAATTGTATCTTATGGCTTTGGTTATTATGTAGATCATTTTGCTAATTACAATAAGGTATATGGCTCTATTGGAACCATCATCGTTGTAATGTTATGGATATATTTCAATTCAATTGTTCTTCTTTTGGGATTTGAGTTAAATGCAAGCATTCAACAAGCAGGCTCCATTAAAGAAGTAGAAGAGAGTATTGAAAAAGAAAGGCTTCTTAAAGAGTTATTTTGATAATCGTTTAATCAAGGCAGTACCTTTTTCAATACAATCTTGTATAATCGATTAATATCCTCAGAAACTCCTAAAGCAATTGTTGGTATAATCATGCTTATCATAATTATTAATGAACGATAAGCGGTATCTATAAAAACATTCTCAATTTGAGGTAAAAAAGAGTTTATAATAAGAGAGAATGAGAGGATGAAGGTCACTTTAACTGTATTCACGCTAAAAGGTTGAATTTTCATTTTTATAAGAACGAATAAGAAACGACTTATATTAAATAGAGTAAGTGAGAGCAAGGTCGCAAATGCAGCACCTTCTATCCCCCAGATTGGTATTAAAACTGAATTGGCAATAATTGTAAATATTGCCAATATTGTCAAGTTAATGGTATCAAATCTATAATATTTAGAGATATTAATAATTGGCCCATTGACACCAAAAAGCATATTAACAACTCGGGATAAACCCAACAAAAGAAGCACATATTTTCCTTTCGAATATTCTTCAGGTTGTAATGCAAAGAGGTTATCTATACTACACCAGATTAATATCAATATCCCCCCCCCTATTAAGAATTGATTCACAGAGGTTTTCTTGTATAATTCTTCTATCTTATCCATTCTCTTCTCTTTCCAGTTTTTCGAGAGAATTGGTAATGATATCTTTGAAATAGCGATGGCAGGAATAAAAACCAAAACACTTAAATAGGCTGAAAAGGCATATACTCCAGTTGCACTCAAGCCAAGATAAGTCATCACCATAATCGTATCGACTTTAGTGATTAATACCCCTGAGATTCCAGAAAGTATTGAAAATAGGCTGTAATTTATATATACTTTCCTTATTCTTCTAGTAAACATCTTCGGATTAATCGAAAGAGATAGTTCTCCTCGAATTTTTAAGTGAACAAGAAAAAGGAGAATATTAATAACATAACTAAATATGAAGAGTTGAATAAATTGATAGAAATCAATTACATTATAATAATACAACACCAATAAAATGGTAGTAAGAATTCGATTAAATACATCTTTTAAGAATGCCGAAAAAATAGTACTTGTTCTCGCCTGAAGATAACTTTCCAACACATTGTTGTACAGCAGTAAAAATGCTAGCGGAAAAATTGCCCAAAAGTATTCCACAAACATTGGGCTTTTAGTAGAATAAAATTCTACAATCTGACTTTGAAATAGAAGAATAACTAAACTAACAATGGTAAAGCCCAATAATGATATTAAAACTCCAATTGTAAAAAGCCCATTATCGTTCTTCCCTTGTTTATTAAAGAACGGAAAGAATTTAACCAAACTTCGATAAGTTCCTAGCTGGGCAAATTGAGTACAAATTAGAGATACATCAATTAAAACACTCCTTAATCCAAACTCTTCTGTCGTAAACCAACGGCTCATTAAAAAAGTAACATTAATAAACCCAATAATTACTCCTATGTAACTAAAAGAGGCTGCAATTGAAGCTTGTCTAACAACTATTCCCAATGAAATCTAATTTTTGAGTATAAAACAGAATTAAGAATAAAAACATAATTGTAAGCTAATAATCATTTAATTTAGTGTAAAAAAATCAATGTCTTATTTAGAGTACATAAAAGCTTTTGGTCATATTAAATTCGAACAACTCAAAGATAATTTGAATCACAAAAAACTTAGCACTTTAGATACTTCTCAGAAAAAACTTCTTCATGAACTAAACTTGTTTGGAGTAACGGTTATTCCAAACTATTATTCTATAGAAGAATGTGAAAAAATCAAAACAAATATTGATGACATGATTTCGAACAATACCATTAAAAAATGGTATGATGATTCTAAATCTGATTCTAGAATTTTTGCCTCACATAAATATTCTGAAAGCATTAAAAAATTTCACGAAGATCCATTCTTGAAAAAGCTTGGTGAAGCTTACACGAAATCTGAATTAATCAATTCGCACACTTTAGGTGCAAAGCTTATTGCCACGGAAAACAATTTTGGATCAGGTGGAGGTTGGCATAGAGATAGCGTTTTTAAAATTCAATACAAGAGTATAGCTTACCTTTCTGATGTAAACATAGATAATGGCCCATTTGAATACTTACTTGGTTCTCATAAAAAATCCACGATACTTAAATCAATTAAAGAGAATAAATTTAAGGCACACCATAATAGGTTCTCTGAAGAAGATATACAGCAATTCAAGGAAAGTAATCCTTCCATTAATTCAAAAGTATTCACTGCTAAAAAAGGCACTGTTATTTTAGTTGATACCAGTGGAATTCATAGAGGGACGCCTATTAAGTCAGGAAACCGTTATGCATTAACAAATTACTTTTTCCCTAAACATCATCATACGAATTCACAAAGAAAAAAATTCGAGGCATTATTTTAACTTTTAGAAATTGCTTCATAAATTCTTTGAGATACCTGACCATCAATCCTGAAAGCTCTATTTTTTACAAATCGTTTTTGAGCCTCTAGGTTTACATTCTTTTTATTGAATATACTTTTCTGAAGTGCATCAAATGAATTAATATCTTGCGCTACTCCCTCTCCTATAAATCCAGAGAAATCATTATTTGAATAGTTTAATACAACTAGGGGTTTATTAAAGTAAATAGCCTCAGCCCCTACGGTGCTATTATAAATCATGACTACATCTGATAGTGCTAACATTTTATATAAATCTTGTCGAATAACTTGAAAGCTGGCCCCCTTCACCTTCTGTGATAATTCTTGAAAATAGTTTTCACAATCAACTTCTTTTGGGTGGGGTTTTACTACAAATTGTACTTCAGGATATTCAACTGTCAACTTTAGGAAATCCAATGCCAATCTCTCCCGCATCTTCTCCTCACCAATATATAAAGGCTGAGAAGGGTAAAGAACTGTCTTCTTATTAGAATCTATTCCATTGATCTTAACTTCAGCTCTACTTGCTTTTAAAAAAGGAATAATATCACTTCTTATTTGACCAACAACATGCATTGATTCTTCTGGATAACTAGAAAACTTAGTTAAACCTTCTTTCCAATGCTTACCCCATAAAAAAGTACAATCCGGAAAAGGATGAAACGTTGAATCAAATTTTGAAAAACAATAGTGCAAATGTTTGTAATGAATCACTCCGTGTTGAATCCCAAACGTTTTCACGCCTAATTTTTGAGCCTTCTCAAAGATTGATTTGTTTTTACCATCGTGTTCATGCGTACCTGTGATTGTCTTAATTCTGAATCTTTCTATTAACCAAGTTACGGCTGATTTCCGAATCTGAATATAAATTGATAATCGCTTAAATTTTTTAATTTTCTTTAATAGTAGCTGTTCTTCTAATGTTACAAAATCAGTTGAGGATAAATCAGAAAAGGCTTTATTCACTTGTAGAGTAGATTTTAAACTTCTTACATAAAACCATGGGTTTAAAAGTTGTAAGTAAAAAATCGTTTCAAAATTTAAACTATTCGAATAATTTGAGGATAGGTAATCTGCTCTAAGTTTTAGGGGTAGTTTGCTTGTTAATTTGGGCGGATAAAACTCCGATAGGTTAATAAAATCTTCTTTCTTCTCAGTATAATGTTGAAAGTAGTCGGATAAATGATCTCCTTGTTTCAAGCTCATGTCTTTCAATGAGAGTATAGGTTGTAGTGCGTTCGCACTACTAAGGAAAATATGCTTTCTCCTCTTTGAAAACAATAAGTAGAGTTTTTTAAAGCCAATCAGAAATCGAATCAGACTAATCAATAAAAAAATAATTGTATTTCTCTTTTTATGTTCTTTTTCTTGACTTATTTCAGGAGTTAAGAACTCGCTTTTAATTCCTTTTTTACCTTTGAACTGAGATTCTAATAATTTGGACGAATGGAATACATATATGTTTGAATATTGCTCTCTCAAGTCACATATAGATTTCTGAATTTGCAACTCGTTTAAATCCTTACGAAAGTCATAAAAGACCATAAACCGGAAATGATACCATAAACTAAAGCCGGAATTGTCAAGTAATGCTGAAGCAAGCGTTTTACCATTGGCAAGTTTCTTCTCACCTAATCGAATTACTTTTTGAAAAGCATCATCGTATGAGCCTTCATATAGTCTTTCAAAGTCAATAGGATCTACTTCATTAAAAGATGTCTCTTCAAAACCAGACTTTTCTTTATACTGGATTTCAGTTGAATCAGCATCTAATTTCAGAACCTCAATAGCAGTCTTTAAACCACCATGATTGTTCAATACTACGATAAGATTTTTACTCGAATTCAACCCACTGAAATTTAACTTAGAGCCCAAAAATAAACCTAATTTTATGCGCCAATCAAAATTAAAGAGATCAATTGAAGAATATTCTGATTATCATACCCGCAAGAGGAGGATCTAAAGGAATTCCAAGAAAAAATGTAAGAGCATTAAATGGTAAACCTTTAATTGGTTATTCTATTAAAAATGCCCTTTCAATTGATTTCAATCAAGATGTATATGTAAGCTCTGAAGATGATGAGATATTAAATATTTCTAAAAAGAATGGAGCCAAAACACATCGAAGACCTTCTAAGCTGTCAAAAGATGATATTACTCTTGACTCAGTAATTTTCGACGCATTTCAAGAAATTCAAAAAATTGAAGGAAAAGAATATGATTTCATTGTAACCCTTCAACCTACCTCTCCTTTATTAAAAACAGAGTCGTTAACAGAGGCATTAACTCAAATCATTGAAGACCAATCAATCGATACAATTATTTCTGCAACCAACGATACTCACCTGAGTTGGAGAAAAGAAGGCGAAAAATATTTCCCAAATCATTCTGAACGATTGAATAGACAATATTTAACTCCGAATTATAAGGAAACAGGAGGTTTCTTGATTACGCGAAACTCTATTATATCTGAGACCAACCGGATTGGAGAACAAGTTCAATTGCATGAATTAGATGCTAAACAAGCAATTGATATTGACAACTTTGAGGATTGGAATATATGCGAATACTACTTAAAACGAAAAAGAATTGTAATTGCAGTTAGTGGTTATCAAGAGATTGGTTTAGGACACATCTACAATGCTTTAATTGTTGCAAATGAAATTTTAGATCATGAATTAATCTTTTTCTGTGATCGTAAAAGTGAATTGGGCCTACAAAAAATTAAGCAAAGTAATTATGATTGTCTAATCCAACAGACCAATAATTTACAAGAAGAGATTCTAAATTTAAATCCAGATATTATTATATATGATAGACTTGACTCTAAAGAGGAAGATGTTCAAGATTTCAAGAAAGCAAATATTAAGTTAATTCATTTTGAAGACTTAGGAGATGGCGCAAAACATGCAAACTTAGTTTTCAACGCAATTTATCCAGAAAAAAAGTTATTAAACAATCATTTTTTTGGACCTTCTTATTTCTGCGCAAGAGATGAATTTATTCTGTCAAATTCGATTTCAATAGAAGAAGAAGTCTCTACCATCCTACTGGCATTTGGAGGAGTTGATCCTAACAATTTAACAAAAAGCACCTTACAAGCAATTGTTCCCTTTTGTGAAAGAAACGATATCAAATTAAAAGTAGTTTGCGGGTTTGGTTATAAAGAAATGGACTCCATTGCTGATTTTAAAAATGTAGAA
>JAESST010000502.1 GCA_016763995.1 Flavobacteriales bacterium
ATGGTAAATTAGGTTGTGCGTTTGGATTACTGTTTCCGTAATCAATTTGTTGATCCCAAAATTCAGGTCCGTTAGTTCCAGTAGAACGTCCTACTGCATATAAAACCCAACTTACAGTTGAACTTACTTTTAAAATAGTCGCTGCATATTTTGTAATTCCTGAATAATATTCGTTGATATCATCAAATACAAATTCTACCTGATCTGGTGTAGTCATTTCTAATTGAAGTACAGGTTGTAAGTCTAATGTTACAGAAACATCTTTTTCATCAATTAGTTGTGCTTTTACTGTAGAAGCGCCTAGTAAGAATAGAGCGCTTAACGCGAAAGTTATCTTTTTCATGTTTATCGGTTTTAATTGTTATTATTATTATTTACTTGTTTTCAAATTTCATTTTAGCGACCTGAATCTCTTCCGAGCCTTCAAAGTCTAATACACCAACTGCTAAATATTGGCCTTTCTTCAAACTATCGGGTAATTTAAATGCAAAGTCACGAATCAATTCAGGAACGATCGTAAATCTCTTTACGAGCAAACGCTGTTGTTCTCCTGTGGTAAGGTTAGTAAGGTCAATGTAAGAAGTACAATATGCAATCCCATTCCCTGTATTTTCTGCTTCTATTTTTACAATCTTGCCTTTCTCAGTTTCATCCATTGTAAAGTTTGTAATCTCTACAGAGTTGTCAGATACATTTGGTGGATTCTGGTAGACAAAAATTCCAAAGGCAAAAGTTGGAATCACGCCTAAGGCTACAGTTCCTTCTCCCTTTTTAGGAGGCTCAATTGTGTTTCGAGGTTCTTCTTGCTCTATCATAATTACGCTCCATGCAGCATAATTCCCAGACTCATCATCTGGCACCTCAACAGTAAATTTTACCACTTTCTTTACTCCTGCTTTCACCTCAATAAAAGAAGGTGAAATACTCATCCATTTCGATAAAGAATATTTCCCTGTTCCGTTTGGTAAAAAGGTACTCTTCCCTTTTCCATTCATATTAAAATCAAAAGCACCTACTTTAAACTTCTTAGAAGTCTTCGTATCGTTCGTTACAGATATCTCATACGTTTTAGTTTGACCTGGTTTTAGGTTCAAATGAAAATGAGCAGGAGAGACAGAAATGCCTTCCGTTTTAGGAACTTCTTTGTTTTGGGCAATGCAAACCGAAAACCCTAAGAAAAGAAGGAAAATGAGATTTGTTATTTTTTTGGAGAAGAAAGAAGAAATGTTTTTCACGAAATAAAGTTTAATACAGATGCATTACGTGAAAATAAAAAATAAGGTTTTACCTATTCGACCAATGGCTATTTTTCCAAGATGAACCTCTATTTCTATATTATCCAATTAAAATATTCAAGCGATAATGATCTTAGTTAATGTCAATTTTAGGGCATAAAAAAGCTTGAGAAGATGAACCCTCTCAAGCTTAAAATATCCAAATATGGGTTTCATAGATTATAACCTACCCACCAACTCTTTATACAACTTAGTCAAATCTTTTTCAGCCCTTCCTGCTATTTCCAAAATATCTGCGATAGAAACTGGTTTTAAGTTATCAGGGTCACATTCATCTGTTAAAACAGAAATTGCAACACAAGGTAAGCTCATGTGGTTTGCCACAATTACTTCCGGAACAGTTGACATTCCAACAGCATCTGTTCCTATTGTTCTTAGGTAACGGTACTCTGCTCTTGTTTCTAAATTTGGCCCAGCAACTGGAGTATAAACACCCTCATTAAGCACGATTCCTTGCTCATTCGCAATCTCTTTTAAAAGGTCATTCATTCCTTTATCGTAAGGCTGACTCATGTCTGGAAATCTTGGGCCAAGCTCATCTAAATTTTCACCTCTAAGCGGATTGTCAGGCAACATATTGATGTGATCGTCAATTAACATTAATGTTCCTTTCTTAAAATTTGGGTTAACTGTTCCCGCTGCATTAGAAATTAATAACTTTTGAATTCCTAGTAGTTTCATTACTCGAATTGGAAATGTAATTTCTCTTCCTGTATAGCCTTCGTAATAATGAAATCGCCCTTGCATCGCCAATACTTTCTTCCCATTTAAATCGCCATAAATTAGTTTTCCACTGTGCGACTCTACCGTAGAAACTGGGAAGTTTGGGATATCAGCATAATCAATAATTTTTTCTGCTTTTATTTCAAGGGCAAGGTTTCCCAAACCTGTTCCCAAAACAATTCCAACATAAGGTTCTATTACTCCTTGAGCTTTAATATAATCTACTGCTTTCTTAATATTCTCCATTACTTTTTTTCTATTTCTTTTAATTGATACCCTGACTTTTTTAAATCTTCAAGGGTATCCAAATCTACTAATTCTTCTAAAATTGCTACTGATAAATTAAGCTTACTTGCCTGATCAAGAGTTTCCTCCAAAACAGTTTCCGTACTCCAATTAATTCCTTCAAAAAGACTTGGATAGATTTTTTTTGTCCCTAATAAATAATACCCTCCATCATTTGCAGGTCCAATCACTAAATCAGAATCATCTAACTTTTTAAAGGCGTCCTCCATCATGTCAGCCGATAGATCGTAACAATCACTTCCTATTACAATTACTTTAGCTTCTTTTGAGAAGATTAATTTAAAGGCTTCGGATATTTTAATCCCTAAACCTCCTTCTACTTGCAATTTTTTTTCAAATTCGATATTCGACCAATCGTCGTTCTCTATGATCTGCTTAGAATAAAAGAGATGTCGAATTGCATTAGTAGATAAACTCTCTAACTGACATTTCTGCATTAAATCTCGATATACGTTCAAGGCCGCTTTATCTCCAATACTTTTAGCCAAACGTGTTTTAACCGTTCCTAAAACAGGGTTTTTAATAAAAATAATAAGATGGTTTTGCATATACTACGCTACTGTTCCTTGACAACTTGATCCTGCTCCCGCAGTACAACCATAACAGTGCTGATTAATTAAAATGGTTCGATTTTCTAATCTCTCTAAATTAAAGTCATTAATGTGTTGTGTGTCTTTAGTAGCCACTTTCATATCCAATTGCTGATTAAAATCACAATCATACATGTATCCATCCCAATCTACAGAAATTGTATTTTTACACATTACCCCATCAACTGCTGAAGGATTAAAAGCCATGACTAATTTCTCCATGTACTCTTCATAATTATCACTTGCAACTAGATAATCTAAGAAACGACTAATAGGAATGTTAGTTATTGCAAATAAATTGTGAAAATCAATATCGAAATCATTTTTTAAGTTTCGCTTAAATTCTCTCTCTAAATCTGATTGATCACTTGGTAAAAATGCTCCGTTCGGATTATAAACTAGGTCTAGTTTTAAACCACTTCCATCTTTGCTATATCCAATGTCATTAAGCGTTTGTAATGCTTTAATTGACTTTGCAAAAACACCATCTCCTCTCTGAGCATCTGTCTTCCCTGCTTGATAGTAGGGAAGTGAAGAAACAACATGTACATTGTGTTTCTTAAAAAAATCAGGAAGATCGAAATACTTCTTATTTGCTCTTATAATGGTCAAATTTGAACGAACGATTATTTCCTTCACTCCAATTTTATGTGCTTCTTCAACAAACCATCTAAAGTTTGGGTTCATTTCTGGAGCACCACCTGTCAGATCAACCGTTGGAATTTTAATAACCTCTAATATATCTAGGCATCTTTGCAAATGCTCCTTAGTCATAATTTCTTTACGGTCCGGTCCCGCATCTACATGACAATGCTTACAAACCTGATTACACATGTAACCAAGGTTAATCTGAAAGATCTCAAGTTTACTTGGTTTTAAAGAAAATTGATTGATTAGTTCAAGTTTCGCTTTAAAAGTTGGTAGTTCTGTTCTGAACGGCTCACTTGCTAAAACCTTTAATTGATTTTCTATAATTGAAAGCTTATTGCCACTTGCTTTTAATGATTTTATCATCTCGTTCTCTAGAAGTTTACATAGATAATTTCTTCACCTTGTTCATCATCTGAACACCATGAACTAATGTAGCTCCAGCTTTTATAGCTCCGGCAACATGTACTGCTTCCATCATCATTGATTCACTAGCTCCTTTTTTAAGGGCATCCTCTGTATAAGCATCAATACAATAAGGGCATTGGGTTGCATGAGATACCGCCAATGCTATTAACGACTTCTCTCTAGCTGAGAGAGCTCCTTCCTTAAAAACTTCTCCATAATAATCGAAAAATTTCTCTGCCAATTTTGGTTCAAAATCGGCAATGTCTCCAAATTTTTTAAGGTCTCTAGGATCGTAATATGATTTTTCCATGCTATAGCATACGTAGTATTTATTTATTCAAATTCCAGTTGTACTCCTTAAAAGATACATTTGATCCTTGAGAAGCTTTTATGTTAGAATATCTATTGATAAAGGAAATTACACTTCCGCCACTTGTTATAAAATCGTCTTTATACCAATCAAATAGACTAGAAATCTTAAGCTCATTTGTTTGAACTGTGTTCTTCGAAGAATTATCAATGAACTCCTTACTCATCTTCTCTAATTGTTTTTCCAAATCAGCTGCGGTAAAAGCAGAATTTGCCAGCTTAGGACAAGACACTGAGGCGCAATTTACTGCAAAGTGAATTCTAGCATCTTTGTAACGCTTTCTTAAAATACCATGTTCTATGTTATTTAAGGAGTACTCTTTCCCTCCCAGCTTAATAAATTTTAAGTCCCATGCTTTTCCACCATTTATATCCATAATTGATTTTACTGGATAATTATTGAGAATTAATTTTACTGTAAAAGCATTGTAAGCATTAATCCAATAAGCCATAACATCATTCTTTGACCAATTAGAAGCAGGACTGTTTTTTGATAATGATGTTAAGTAGGCATCCAGTACCTGTTTATCTGCTTTAAATCCATCATAATTTACATTCCCTTTTACTGAAACGTGTTTCTGAAGTAATTTATCCCAAGAAGAATGATCAAAATTTGAATCCCCAACTCCGGCAAATATTGAAAACGATAGAGTCAATAAAATAAAAACAGTCGTTATTTTTTTCATAATAGTTTGGATTAGCTAACAAAGCTACAAAAAGCATATTTTGAAGACTTGTCTCGAATTAGACAAAGACTAAGCCAAAACATAAAAAATGTGAAACGAAACTTATGCTTTTACCAAAGTCAAAATAACTCCTTTTAAGCTAGCATAGGTATTTGACAACTGATCGTTTAATTGCTTAGGATCAACCCAAATAGCTTTCTCAATTGCTTCTTCTTGTTGTGGCACTAACTCTTCATTCCCTGCATAACCCATTTCAAACCAATATGTTCGTTTTAAAACATATTGCTCCTTATGATAATATATGTGATAAGTATCAGGTAATTTTTTGCCTAGATTTAGATTCGAAATCCCACACTCTTCTTCTACTTCTCTAACTGCAGACTGCTCAGGCGTTTCTCCCTTTTCCATTTTCCCTTTTGGTAAATCCCATTTGCCTAAACGGTAAATAAACAGAACCTGATCATCTGAATTTCTTACTAATCCTCCTGCAGCTTCGATACATTTGTACTGCTTTTGAAAAAACGCCCAAAACAACGTTACATCTTTCACATTCAGATAGATTTGCCGAATTGGCTCCTTTTCAGCTAACAACCATTCTGTAACATATTTAATATCATCTTTAGTTGGTTCAAACAATTCAAAAATAGATTCTGATTGTTGATTACTTTTTCCATTTTCTCCTATTAAAATAGAATGGTCGTCTATAAAAACTTGATACCTTTGCACGCATGCAAATTAACAAAGAAACGGCGAATAATGTAGCAGAATGTTTGCTTCAGATAAAGGCAATAGAATTGAATAAAATTCACCCTTTTACATGGGCCTCAGGATGGAAGTCGCCAATTTATTGTGACAATAGAAAAACTTTATCCTATCCAAAAGTTAGAACTTTTATCCGACAAAAGTTTGTAGAAACAATCCAAGAAAATTTTGGTGAGGTAGATGTTATTGCTGGCGTAGCAACTGGAGGAATCGCTCAAGCTGCTTTAATTGCCCAGGAAATGGAATTACCATTAATCTATGTTCGATCTGATTCTAAAGGACATGGTCTTCAAAACCAGATTGAAGGCGTAGTGAACGAAGGTCAAAGAGTAGTTGTTATAGAAGATTTGATTTCTACAGGAATGAGCAGCTTAAAAGCAGTTGATGCTTTAAGAAAAAAAGGTTGTCATGTTGCAGGAATGGTTGCTATATTTACTTATGGCTTTGAGCACGCAAAAGAAAACTTCAGAAAATACGCTTGCCCTCTCTATACGTTAAGCGATTACGACAGTATGATTGATGTAGCTGTAGAACAAGAATATATTAATACTGAAGATATTAATTCATTAAAAAGTTGGAGGAAAGATCCAGCAAATTGGAACGTACTAGTATGACAACAATAGAAACCGAAAAAAGAATCTCCTCGAATAGTCCTGAACAGCTATTTGCATTCTTAACGGACATGAATAATTTCGAAAAATTAATGCCTGAGGGGAAAATTGAGAAATGGGAATCGTCCGATGATCAATGTGAATTTACCATTAAAGGTATGGCTAGAATTGGCCTAAAAAAAGAATCTGTCGAAGCACCAAGTAAGATCAATATTTCTTCTTTTGGAAAAGTTCCTTTTACTTTCACTTTAGATATTAATATCAAGGAACTTGCCGATCAACAAACAGAAGTGAGTATGGTTTTTAATGGCGACATCAACCCTTTTATGAAAATGATGGTGGAAAAGCCTTTGAGAAACTTTTTTGACTTTTTGGTTAAGAAGGCCACCGAGATAACTATCTAATCAAGAAAAACAATTTCTTTTACTTCGTAATCTTTCAATTTACCGTTTTTATTCAACTGCAACCTACCATTTGGTAGCACACCTAAAATTACCCCTGTAAAATCCCCTTCGTTGTCTTGAAATTTTTTGGGAACACCGTAACCATAGAGTGCATTCAAGTAGTCTTTTTTTACAGTCCCTAGATCAAATTCATAATATTTCTTTCGCAAACTCTCCAGAATATTTGCCCGAATTTCTTCCAATTCATACTCTCTTCCTCCTTTCAGCTTCAAGGAAGTCGCTACCCTTGGAAAAGATTCAAAATTAGTTTGATTCACATTTAGTCCAATGCCTACAATAGAATTTGAAATAGTTTCTCCTATTATAGAATTTTCAATTAAAATCCCTGCAACTTTTTCCCCTTCAATTAAAATATCATTCGGCCACTTTACCTGAACCTTTCCTACTGCCAAACTGTCTAATGATTCTTTAATGCTAAGTGCCACCATTTTACTCCATTCAAATTGACACCCAACTTTCCAATTTGGTTTTAATAAAACACTCATTAATAAATTCTTATCAGGCTCCGATTCCCACATCTTAGTTTGCTGTCCTTTCCCTTTTTCCTGAAAACCTGTTGTGATAACAAAGCCTTCTAATACATTTTCTTCTTGTATCAATTTATGGGCATAGATATTGGTAGATTCAACTGAATTAAGATGAATAAATTGAAATTGAAATTCGCTCGAATCCATTTATTTTAAAAGCATTTAGCTTACAAAGGAACAAAAATTTGAGTGTTAAATTTCTTACTTTTACTCTTATAGATTGAACAAATTATATGGCGAAGGCAAAAAAGCAAATGAATGCAGACGAATTGACAGCACTTATTGTCAAAGGTATTCAAGAAAAGAAAGGAGAAAACATTGTACAGCTTGATTTGAGAGGTCTAGATGGTGCAGTAACTGACTTTTATATTGTATGTGAAGCAACCTCTACCACTCAAGTAGGAGCCATTGCTGATTCTATTGAAAAAGAAGTAAGAGAGACTATTGGTGAAAAACCTTGGCATGTTGAGGGAACAGACAACCTAGAGTGGGTCTTATTAGACTACGTAAATGTTGTTGCTCATGTTTTTCAGCCTGACAAAAGAGAATTTTTTAACATAGAAGAACTTTGGGCTGATGCTAAAATAAAAGAAATTAGAGCGGAGTATTAAGACATAAGATGGAGAAAAAAGATACGCGAGGTGGAAACTCTTCACCCAACAAGGGAAACAACAAAAAAGGAGCTCCCAAAAAACAATTTAACTTTTACTGGATTTACGGAATCATCGGAGTTCTTCTATTATCGCTGCAGTTATTCCAAATGGGTGGCGGAGAGAGCAAAACGACTTGGGATAAGTTTGTAAATGAAATGCTTAAGACGAACGAAGTTGAAAAATTGGTTGTAGTAACAACTGGCGCAGAGTCTAGAGCCGAAATTTTTATTAAACCAGATGCCTTACAACAAGACAAATACAAAGCGGTAAGTGACAATGGAGGGAGCAGAGTAAGTACAAAAACAGCGCAATACTTTCTAAAAATTGGAACCATTGAACAATTCAACGATGATTTAAACCGTGTTCAACAAAATCTTCCTGAAGAAAATAGAGTTACACCAGAATACGAGACTAGAAATAACTGGGCAGGAGACTTAGTTGGATGGTTACTTCCGATCGCTGTTCTAATTGGGTTTTGGATATTTATTATGAAAAGAATGACTGGAGGCGCAGGAGGTGCAGGAAGTCAAATTTTCAACATTGGTAAATCAAAAGCAACATTGTTTGATAAATCAAAAGAGGTACAAGTTTCTTTTAGAGACGTTGCAGGTCTAGCGGAAGCTAAAGTTGAAATCGAAGAGATCGTTGAGTTTCTCAAGAATCCCGACAGATATACAGAACTAGGCGCAAAAATTCCTAAAGGAGCATTATTAGTAGGCCCTCCCGGAACTGGTAGAACACTGCTAGCAAAAGCTGTTGCCGGTGAGGCTCAAGTTCCTTTTTCAGTTTATCAGGATCAGATTTCGTAGAAATGTTTGTTGGTGTTGGAGCATCAAGAGTGCGTGATTTGTTTAAGCAAGCAAAAGAGAAAGCTCCAGCGATTATATTTATTGATGAAATTGACGCCATCGGTAGAGCTAGAAGTAAGGGTATGGCTCAAGGAGGAAATGATGAGAGAGAGAATACTCTAAATCAACTATTGACCGAAATGGATGGTTTTGGATCGAATAGTGGAGTAATTCTACTTGCAGCAACAAACAGAGCAGATGTTCTGGATAAAGCATTACTGAGACCTGGAAGATTCGATAGACAAATCCACGTGGATTTACCCGATCTGAAAGAGAGAATAGAAATTTTTAAAGTACATGAGAAACCTTTAAAAACAGATGATAGCATTGATATTAATTTCTTAGGTAAGCAAACTCCAGGCTTCTCTGGAGCTGATATTGCCAATATTTGTAATGAGGCAGCATTGTTTGCAGCTAGAAAAAAGAAGAAGAAAATTGGTCACCAAGATTTCTTAGATGCCATTGACCGTGTAATTGGTGGGCTAGAAAAGAAAAATAAAATCATTACTGCTGAAGAAAAGAAAGTAATTGCTTTTCATGAAGCAGGCCATGCTGCAGTAAGTTGGTTAACCCAATATGCTAACCCTTTGGTTAAAGTTACCATTGTCCCTAGAGGTCGTTCTTTAGGAGCTGCTTGGTACCTTCCAGAGGAAAGACAAATCACTACCAAAGAGCAAATGCTAGATGAAATGTGCGCCGCTTTAGGTGGAAGAGCAGCCGAAGAGATTGCATTTGGAAAGATTTCTACTGGAGCCCTTAGTGACTTAGAAAAAATCACGAAGCAAGCCTATGCCATGGTTACTGTTTACGGTTTGAATGATAAAATAGGGAACATTAGTTTCTACGATTCTAGTGGACAAAGTGAATATAGCTTCAGCAAACCTTACAGTGAGAAAACAGCTCAGATTATTGACGAGGAAGTTAGCAAAATGGTTGAAGAGGCTTATGTTAGAACCAAAAAAATCCTTGCAGGAAATAAGGAGAAACTCTCTCAATTAGCCGAATTACTTTTAGAAAAAGAAGTGATTTATAAAGATGATTTAGAGGCAATTTTTGGAAAAAGACTTTTTAATGACATCAGTAGATCTGACCAACTATTAGCCGATAATAATATGGAAGACACTTCAAAGAGTGCTAAACCTAAGGTTGATTTAGAAATAAAAAGCGAAGAAAACACTTCTGTTGAAGGAGAAAAGGCAGAATAATTTTTATTTTTACTTACATGTCAAATAATTGGGTAAAAGTATATTCTTCCTCAAAGTTGCACCTTGCTGAAATTGTAAGGGCTGTTTTAGCCGACCATGGAATTAAAACAGCGGAAATTAACAAGACTGATTCGATGCACACTCACCTTACTAATGGAGAGATTGAAATTTATGTTGATCCTAATGATGCCATAAAGGCGAAACATCTCATTTCAAAACATGAACTGTGAGCAATTTTGGAGAACGTCTTTTAACAGGAGTTTTATTTGTTCTTGTCCTTCTAGGATCAATCGTACAGAGTGAATTTACCTCTTCAATTCTTTTCTTTGTCATCATTCTATTGTGTCAAAGAGAATTTTACGGATTCTTTAAGGCTTCCGATATTAAAGCCCAAAGTCTTGTTGGAATTTTAGGTGGCCTAGGATTCTTCTTAGCCTCTGTTATTGCACATCAGGCTAACCTAAAATTCAATACCCTATTTTTAATCGTTCCTCTTCTTTTCTTTGTATTCATTATTGAATTATTCAGGAATCGCCCTAATCCAATTCCAAATATTGCCTACACTGTACTAGGAATAATTTATGTGGCGGTACCTTTTACACTACTGCATGAACTTTCTTATTACAGTAACTACCAGTTTGGGAAGGAATACAACTATGAAGTATTATTAGGTTACTTTTTTGTGCTTTGGGCGAATGATACAGGAGCCTATCTAGTAGGAAGAAAATTAGGAAGAACAAAATTATTTGAGCGAATTTCTCCAAAAAAAACGTGGGAAGGTTCGCTTGGTGGAGCACTTATGGGCCTTTTAATAGGGTATGTTAATTCGATAATCTTTACAGGCCTAGATACTATTACTTGGATGAGTTTGGCTCTAATCGTCGTTATTTTCGGATCGTTAGGAGACTTAGTAGAATCTCTATTTAAGAGGAGTCTAGGTATCAAAGATTCAGGCAAACTACTTCCAGGTCATGGAGGGGTATTAGATCGTTTTGATGGAATCTTTATCTCTGCTCCTATGGTCTACACTTTTCTAAGAATACTGAGTATTTGTTAAGCTTTATACTCTAAGCCACGCTATAGCTCCTTCTCTTTGAAAAAATATAAAGTTCTTAAAAACCCAAATACATTAACTTTTCATCTGTAGGTATCGATTCAAAATATCCTTGAATATCGCAAAAAATCATAAATCCAATCTCCTCTACCATCTCAACTACATAGATATTAGACCCTTCAATTGTATTATTGCATATTTTCCAAACTACATCTTTAATTAAAATTTAATATGAAAAAGGATTACTGTGCTTTAGCTCTATTTCTTGTAATTTCTTCCCTATTTTTGGAAACAAATACTACAGTATGACATTTCATAAAGAAGGTTACCCCACTCTTGCTTTTATCATCATTGTGATTTCAATAATCAATGCAATCACTCATTTTCTTTTCGGAGAATATTCGTTAGTGATAGGTTTTGGATATATACTTTCAACTTTTTTATTTATAGTTGTTGTTCAATTTTTCAGAAAACCTTCCAAAACAATAGAGATTAATGGGAATCAGATTTTATCTCCTTGTGACGGCAAGATTGTAGTAATTGAAGAAGTGTTAGAAGATGAAGTGTTGAACGAAAAAAGAAGACAGATTTCCATTTTTATGTCTCCAATAAACGTCCACAACAATCTTTATCCAATAGGTGGTAAACTAAATTTCTATAAGTATCATCCAGGTAAATTTCTTGTAGCTTGGCACCCTAAGTCTTCAACTGAAAACGAAAGAACCACTGCTGTAGTGGAAGACTCAAAAGGAAGAAGTGTTTTATTCAGACGAATTGCCGGTGCCTTAGCTCGTAGAATTGTTTTTTACGGACAGGAAGGGGATGCTGTAACACAAGGTGAAGAATGTGGTTTTATTAAGTTTGGATCTAGAGTAGATTTATTTATTCCTCTTGATGCTAAAGTCAAAATAAACCTCGAAGAGAAAGTTGTAGGTGGAAAAACAGTAATTGCTGAATTTAGCTAATCAAACTTGTATTCTTTTTCAACTTTTGCGATCCTAATAGTATAAGCTTCATACCAGCTTCTTTTCCCTAACTCCTGAGCTTGAATGTGGTCCGAATTCTGCTTCCATTGTTGAATAGAAGTCAAATCTTTCCAGTAAGAAACTGTAATTCCGATTCCTTCCTTAGCACTTTCAATCCCTAAGTAGCCCTCTTGTTTCTCAGCAAGCTCCTCCATTCTCTGAGCCATCTTTCTGTACGACTCTTGATTACCCTCTTTTAACTTGGAAGTAAAAATCACTGCATAATAAGGCTCAAAAGAATTATTTTCCATCTCTTTCTAAAATTATCGTCTGCTTTCTAATCGATTCATCGTGAATAGCATTGTAAAGGCTCGTAATAAATTTTGGACTTAAATTCAATGCTTCTCCACTTTTAAGGCTTCGTTGAAGAATTTCTTGCCATCGCTGAATTTGTAACACGGTGACCTGATTTTCCTTTTTATAGGAACCAATTTCCTCAGAAATGTTCATCCGAGTAGCCATCAACTCTACCACTTGATCATCAATTCGATCAATTTTTTCCCGTAAAAAATCTAATTGATTTTTAAATTCTGCATTCTTAGAATCAGCACTCTTGAATACCAAATTGTTTATCAATTCATGCAACTGTAGGGGCGTTAATTGCTGTTTAGCGTCACTAAGTGCTTCTTTGGGCTTGTAATGCGTTTCCACCATCAATCCATCCATATCTAGGTCGAAGGCGCGTTGTGCAACGTGAGGAATTAGCTCAGGTACCCCAGAGATATGACTAACATCACAAATTAATGGAATATCTATGTGCTCAGTTCTAAACTGAACAGCTAGTTCCCAGGCAGGAGCATTTCTATAAGGACGATTATCTGACAAATGAAATCCACGATGAATGGCTCCAATTTTAGAAACCCCTGCTTTCTCTATTCGTTCTACTGCTCCAGACCATAAAGAAACATCAGGATTAATAGGATTCTTTACAAATACTGGAATATCTACACCTTTGAGTGCATCCGCAATAGCTTGCACAGAAAAAGGATTTACGGTAGTCCTTGCTCCTATCCACAAGACATCAATTCCCGCATTTAAACATGCATCTACATGGGCAGCACTTGCTACTTCGGTCGCTACTTGAAAACCAAATTCTTCTTTAATATCAATCAACCATTTCAAGCCATCTTTACCTACTCCTTCAAAAGTATTTGGCCTAGTTCTAGGTTTCCAAATCCCAGCTCTAAAAATAACATCTTGAAAGTGCTCGGAAATCCCTTTTGCAGTAATTCTCAATTGATCAACACTTTCTGCACTACATGGTCCAAAAAATTGAAAAGGACGCCTACCTTTCAACCAGTCTACTTCAATATTATGCTTGTTATCAACCAACTAAAGTATTTTTTTTAAGTCTAATAAACTATGAATAACAAAAGTTGAGCCCTGATTTTTTTCTGCTTTCTTCGTCAAAAACACTTGATCCATCCCAACAGCCTTAGCACCCATAATATCAGGACCGTAATCATCTCCTATCATGATACTTTCGTCTACTTTGGCACCAGCCACCCTCATTGCATAGTCAAAAATTCGTCTGTCAGGTTTTTTGTACCCTAACCCGTCTGAAACTACAACTTCATTAAAATAGTAATCCAATCCGCTCTTATCTATTTTAACCTGCTGCGCCTCCACAAAACCATTAGTAATGATGTGCATGGTATAGTTCGGTTTCAAATAATCCAAGATCTCCAATGCATAAGGCATCAAATTTGACTTTGACGAACATAATGCAACATAATCATCATTAAATTTTAAGGCAAAAACCGGATCGTTGTAGCTGAACTCTCGAAACGTATGATGGAACCTTTGAAGTCTTAACTCATCTTTGGTGATTTGCCCCATTCTGTAAACCGACCACAATTCGTGATTTTTTCCTTTGTACTCTTTGTAAAATACATCGAACTTTACCTTAAGCTTCAATTGAAGACCATGTTTGTTGAACAGATCACAGATTGCTTCTTCAGAATTTCTATCAAAATCCCAAAGCGTTCGATCTAAATCAAAAAATAAGTGCTTATACTTTTTCATATTATAGAATAGTACTTGAAATCGTAGTTAAAATGAATG